>CAZDYT010000177.1:0-7507 GCA_964509395.1 uncultured bacterium | reverse complement strand
TCATTCCTGGCACCCCGTCCCGGTGCTCCTGGCCGGCCTGTATGCCGCCGCGGATGCCGCCGAGCGCTTCTCCGAACGCGCGTGCGCCGCCGGGAGCCTCGGCACCCTGCCCTCCCACCACCTGATGCCGCTCGTGATGGCGAACGCGCAGCGCCTCACGAAGTTCGGGGCCTAGATCAGTACCAACCGCTCGCCGGATCCCGCGGCGTCGGGCCCGGCCGTCCGCCCGGCGCGAATGCAGGGCGTGACCGTTCCGGCCTGAGCCGCGACGAATGGAGCTCGGCGCCCTGCTGATCACGCTGGTGGCGGTCCTCCTCTGCGCCAAGCTGGCGGGAGAGGCCGCGGAGCGACTCGGCCAGACGGCCGTGCTCGGGGAGCTCCTGGCCGGCGTCGTCCTCGGGCCGAGCGGCCTCGGCCTCATCCACGAGTCCGAGATCCTCCGCTTCCTGGCCGAGATCGGCGTGATCCTCCTCCTCTTCGAGATCGGCCTCCACTCCGACCTCGACCAGCTGATCTCGGCAGGCGTGCAGGCGACCGCCGTGGCCATCGTGGGCGTGGTCGCCCCGCTCCTCCTCGGCTACGCCCTCGCCCGCGCGTGGGACCTCGCGCCCCTGACCGCGGTGTTCGTGGGGGCCACTCTCACCGCCACGAGCGTCGGGATCACCGCGCGGGTGCTCGCCGACCTCGGGCGGCTCGAGGACCCGAACGCCCGAATCGTCCTGGGCGCGGCCGTCATCGACGACATCCTCGGCCTCATCATCCTCGCCCTCGTCACGGGGCTCGCGCGGACGGGCCGCTTCTCTACCGGCGTACTCCTGTGGACGCTCCTCACGTCCGTGGTGTTCCTCGTGGTCGCGCTCGTCCTCGGCGTCCGCCTCGCCCCGTGGCTCCTGAGGCTCGTGAATCGCATGCGCGTGCGGGGCGTGCTGATCGTCTATGCCGTCACGTTCTGTCTGCTCCTCGCGGCAATCTCGGAGCACCTCGGGCTCGCGACGATCATCGGGGCCTTCGCCGCGGGGCTCGTGCTCGCGAAGACCGACGACCGCGCCCACATCCAGGAGCTGCTCCACCCGACCGCGGATCTCTTCGTGCCGGTCTTCTTCGTCATGATCGGCCTCAAGGTCGAGCTCGGCGTGTTCAGTCCGAGCCAGTCCGGCGGCCTGCGCCTCCTCCTGATGACCGCGATGCTCACGGTGGCGGCGGTGATCGGCAAGCTGGTCTCGGGCCTGGCCATCTACCAGCGCGGCGCCCGGCGCCTCGTCGTCGGGGTGGGCATGGTGCCCCGGGGCGAGGTCGGGCTCATCTTCGCCGGCCTCGGCCTCTCGCTGGGCCTCGGGGGCCCCGACCTCTATGCGAGCCTGGTCACGGTCGTGATGCTCTCGACCTTCATCGTCCCGGTATGGCTCCGGGCGCTCTATCGCGCGAAGCCCCGCTGATGGCGGCGCGCACCCGGATCGAGCGCGACAGCCTCGGGGAAAAGCAGGTGCCCGCCGAGGCGCTCCACGGCCTCTTCACCGAGCGCGCGCGGGAGACCTTCCAGCTCTCCGGTCTCCGCCCTCACCCGGCGTACATCCGCGCCCTGGGGCTGATCAAGCTCGCCGCGGCGCGCGCGAACCGCCGCCTCGGCCTGCTCTCCGGCCGCCTGGCCCGCGCGATCGAGCGGGCCGCCCGCCGCGTCGCGGCGAACGAGCTGGATCACGCGTTCGTCCTCGATGCCTTCCAGGCCGGCGCCGGGACGCCGCACCACATGAACGCGAACGAGGTGATCGCCAACCTCGCCAACGAGGCGCTCGGAGGGCGCCGGGGCATCTACACCCCGATTCACCCCAACGACCACGTGAACCTCGGCCAGTCCTCGAACGACGTGACGCCGACTGCCGCACGGCTCGCCGCGCTCGCCCTGCTCCGCCCTTTGACGGCGGAGGTCCGCCTGCTCGAGGGCGCCGGGCGTCGGCTCGCGCGGACCTACCGGACCACGGTGAAGCCGGGGCGGACCCACCTGCAGGATGCGGTCCCCATCACCTACGGGCAGGTCTTCACGGGGTACGCCGAGGCGCTCGCGGCCGGGCGGACGCGCCTGGCTCAGGCGGCCGCCGAGCTTCGCGTCCTCGGGCTCGGTGGGACCGCCGTCGGCACCGGCATCACCGCGCATCCCGGATTCGCCCGCCTCGTCACGCGAGAGCTCGGGCGGCTCACGGGCGAGCGGCTCCGGCCCGCCCGATCGACCGTGGCGACGACGTGGAGCATGAGCCCCCTCCTCGCGACGTCGGGCGCGGTTCGCGCGCTCGCCACGGACGTGGCCAAGACCTGCCGGGACTTGCGGCTCCTCGCCTCCGGCCCGCACACCGGGCTGAGCGAGCTCATCCTGCCCGCGGTCGAGCCGGGCTCCTCGATCATGCCCGGCAAGGTCAACCCCTCGGTCCCCGAAGCGGTCGAGATGGTCTGCTACCAGGTCTGCGGCAACGATGCGGCCTGCGCCCACGCGGCCGTCGCGGGCGAGCTCGAGCTGAACGTCATGACCCCGCTCCTGGCGTTCAATCTCTGGTGGAGCCTCGACCTCCTGACCCGCGCCGTCCGCCTGCTTCGCGAGAAATGCATCGCCGGGCTCCGCGTCGACCGCGCCCGGGTCGCTCGCCTGGTGGAGGAAAGCCTCGTCCTCGGGACGGCCCTCTCTCCCTACCTCGGCTACGCGGTGGTCGCCGAGCTGGTCAAGGAGGCGATCCGGACGGGACGATCGCTGCGGGAGGTCGTCCATCAGCACGATCTCGTGCCGGATCGGGTGCTGGACCGGCTCCTCGACCCCCTCGCCGTCACCCGCCCGGCGCGACGCGACACGGCGCTCAGGGCCGCGCTCCACCGCCGCCCGGCGTACGCCGCCTACCGGCGGCAGGCCGGCCTCCCGTAAGCGGGCCCAACCATTGACGGAGCATGGCTTTGAACGGCTCCGGGGTTTGGCTAAGATATAGGTGACTCCATGCGCCGCGTGATCGTCTGCCCCACGGACTTCCTCTTCCAGTTGCTCTACGGCCCGAATGGGCAGAGCTCCGCCGGTCAAGGTGAGCCACCGCTTTTTGTCGTGCCTCAGGCGAAGACGCGGAGCCGGCTTGCACGGCGGGGCGTCGAGGCCCTGGCCGGACCGCTCGACGACCCCGGCGTCTACCGGCGGGCTCACCTGAGCCCCAGCGACCTCGTCATCTTGATGACGGCCCCGCGCGGCCCGGAACCGATCCTCGACGCGATTCTCGAGGTGGCGCCGGGGGTGCCGATCCTGCTCGTCCGTCGAGGCCCCGAGTCCCCCTCGCTCCCCCGCTACCCGACCGTCACGACGCTCCTGCTGAGCCGCCTCTTCCGCGACGTCCTCCGCCCCGAGATGGACCGGGCCTGCCTGCGCATCCGGGTCGAGCAGATCCGGGAGCTGCTGGCGGAGAAGGAGCGGATCGGCATCCTCCTCCAGGTCGACCCCGATCCCGACGCGCTGGCCAGCGGGCTCGCCCTGCGGGCGCTCCTCGGCCGAACGAAGCCCTCCGCGCCGCTCCTCACCTTCGGCCGCATCACCCGGCCCGAGAACGCGGCAATGGTCCGCGCCCTCGAGATGGAGGTGGAGCACGTGAAGGTGGCGGACCTCGTCCGCTTCGATGCGCTGGCGATGGTGGACGCCCAGCCGACGTTCTTCGAGGAGACCTTGCCCGAGATCGCGATCGTCATTGACCATCACCCCGAGGCCAAGGGTTGGAAGGCGGCGTTTCGGGACGTGCGGCCGTCGTACGGGGCGACGGCGACGATCATGACCGAGTATCTGCGCGCGGCCGAGGTGAAGATCACCGAGCGCGTCGCGACCGCGCTCCTGTACGGGATCAAGTCCGACACGCTTCACCTCGAGCGCGGCGCCACCCGGACGGACATGGAGGCCTTCGCGTTCCTCTACGAGCTCGCCAACCACAACACCCTGCGCCGGATCGAGCGGCCCGAGCTGCCGCTCGACGCCCTCGACGCGCTGGGTGACGCGCTCGCCCACCGGCAGATCATCCACAACGCCCTGTTCGCTCACCTGGGGCCGGTCAGCCGGCCGGATCTGATCCCGCAGTTCGCCGACCTTTGTCTGCAGGTCGCGGGGATCGAGTGGTCGGTGGTGTCGGGGCTGACCGGCGACGAGCTGCACATCTCGGTGCGGAACGTGGGCTACGTGAGAGCCGCCGGGGAGGTCGTCAAGGAGGCCTTCGGGGCGCTCGGCTCGGCCGGCGGCCACCGCACGGCCGCCAAGGCGGTCATCCCCGTGCGCGAGTGGGAGGCCCGCGCCGGGCCGATCGAGCCGGCGGCGATCCGGCGGGCGATCGCCACGCGATTCGTGCGCGCCCTGGACACCACCACCGCCGCCGACCGGAAGCCCCACTAGGTCATCCGGAGGGAGGCTCCGCCCCCCTTCCGGACCTCCCCCGAGGGGGGGGTTGCGCCGGCGAAGCCGGCGCCCGGAGCGGAACACCTTGAGGCGTTGCGGGAGTTCTTTCACGAGTGGCGCGATTTCTCCGACCGGCTCCTAGCCCGACCTATTCATCGCGAACTCCGTTCCAATGGTGAAGACCGGAACGGGATAGACTGTGCCGCATGGACAGCGTGATGGACGTCTGCAAAGAGCAGCTCGCGGGGTGGTATGACAGCATCGATCGCTTGCGGGTTGGCGGGGTGCTTCGCCCTCTCCAACAAGCGGGGTCGGTGGTGAACTTCATGAAGCTCTGCTACCCGGGTGAGGAGCGGCCACTGCGCCGCTTTCCGGACCTGACACAGCAGCTGACGGCCGGGGTCGGCAAGCTGGTGCGGCAGGGCGTTCCCTATCTCGAGGCAGCGAAAGCGAGTGACCCCGCGGTCCAGGCGTGGCTGGAGCCGCTCTATGCTGTCGGCCCCCGAGCCGGCAGTCTGGTGGCGATCGTCCGCACCATCGAGGGGGTGAGCAGCTTCAGCTGCCGGCCTCGAAAGCACCGGATCGCCAAGGGGCATCCGAAGACGGGCCGGCGCACCGCCGAGACGGCCGAGCACCATCTCACGCGCGCGCGGCACAACATCCGCGTCTACTACTTCTACGTCTATGACGCCCACTGGGGCCGGGCGAGCATCCGGCTGAGCAGCTACCTGCCCTTTGAGGTCAGCCTGCAACTGAACGGCCACGACTACTTGGAGCGCCAGATGCTCCGCCAGCGGCGGCAGATCACCATGGCGAGCAATGCCGTGGCCAGGGTCGCCGACTGGGCGGCGCTGCGCGAACTGGCGGGGACCGACCTGGAGCCCGCAGTCCGCCGGTTCGGGGCCTACTGGCTGACCCACCTCCCCCATGGGCTGACAGTGGCCCAGCTCAACGTGCTGGGCGGCTACTACTGGTACCTGCAAACCCTGGAGGTGAGCCACAACTTCGTGTTCCGCTCGGCCGACGAGTGCCGACCACTCTTCGAGACCCTCCTCCGCCACAACCAGTTGCTGGGGAGCCCCGACACCATCCGCTACCTGTTCGGGCTGGCCCGGGGCCCGCGCCGGCCGACCAGCAGCCAGGTGACCCTCAGGACTCCCATGGGGTGTTTCAAGGCCTTCTACGGGAGCAACTGGGTGAAGTGCTACGACAAGCAGGGCCTCATCCTGCGGTTCGAGCTCGTCGTGAACCTCGCGACGGACTTCGTGGCCAACAAGAGCCTGTCCAACCTGCACTATCTGACCCGGCTCGGGCAGAACGTGTGCAAACGGCTGGAGCGGGCGTGTCTCACGGCCGTCTCCTGTCCGGTCAGCGCCCGCGCCTACACGGCTCTGGTTGAACCCGGTACCGACGCCTCCGGGCGTCGCTATCCCGCTATTAGGCCAGAGCGCGCGGCGCAGCAGGCCTTGTTGGCCACGATGTTCTCCATGGCGCACTGTGCCGCTGGGTTCAGCAACCACGAGATCAGAGTCAAGCATCAGGAACAGCACGGGGTGCCGTTGAAGTCCTCCCAGGCCAGCTACCGGCTGCGGACCCTGCGCGCCCACGGCCTGGTCGAGCCAGTAGGCGGACGCCGGCGCTACCAACTGACGCGCGCCGGCCGCCCGATCGTCGCGTTCCTGGTCAAGCTCTACCGGCATCTGCTGGCGCCCGTGGTCCAGGCGGCGGTCGATGGGGTCCATCATTTCCGCACGGGCATTGCCGACGATCCCATCGCCGAGGCCTTGTACCATCTTCTCGTCACCCTGGGCCTCGTCCGATCCCGACCCGTCCCGGCATCAGGAACTTGATCAACTTTCGAGATCTTGCTGGGGCGATAGCATGAAGCTCTGCGCGCGCGACGTGGGGAGGCCGCGCGGGTGAGGCGGCGAACGGGGAAGGGGCCGCGCCCGGCCCTCGCCTCCGACCGAGAACTTGGGGCTGTTCCCCGCCCGCTCGGAGTGCTATGGTGACACTGGGCGGTGGGTGCACCCGGCGGGCCGTCTGAGTTCCTCGCGACACCCAGCAGCTGGTCGAAGCGTGCGGACGTCAGGCACCAGACTTGTTCCTGCAGATGAGGGCTGCCGGCGGAAGGCAGATGGGGATATGAGGACACCGGCACGCGTTGCGGCTCTTGCGGTTGCCCTCACAGCGCTTCTTGCCGCCATCCCGGCACGGGTCGACGCCAGCTGCGCTACGGCTCGCCCGGAGTTGGCCTTGAGCGAGGTGCGGCGCTCGTCGGTCCCCCAGGCCGAGGCTCGGGCCTACCAGCCGGTCAACGGGACCGGCGGTTTCTCGGTCTTCGGAGCCAAGACCCTCACCGCCAGAGGATTCTCGGTCGGCCTCGGCTACATGGGGGAGGAGGCCGTCTGCCAGCAGCTCGACGGCGTCTTCGACTTCAACACCGCCTGGCTCGCCCTCGCCTACGGCATCACGGATCGATTGCAGATCGGGGTGGACGCCCCGTACAGCTGGTACGAGGCGGACCGGGCGAAGTTCGACGGCTCGGGCCTGGACGACATCAACTTCGGGCTCGTCTACCGCCTGCTCGACGAGGCCGCGGAGCGCCCCGCGCTCGCGCTCGTCGGGTTCGCGGCGGCGCCGACGGGCAAACGGGACGAGGGCCTGGGGCGCAACGAGTGGGACGTCGGGGCGAAGCTCGCGCTGAGCAAGACCCTGCCCGGCGGCCTCCTGGGCCACCTCAACGTGGGCTACACTTATGTCGGGCGCGGGGCCATCGACCAGAACGACCAGTTCACCTCCGGTGTCGCGCTCGAATGGCCGCTCAGCAAGCGCCTTTCCCTGGTCGCCGAGGGGCTCGCCGACACGAACCGCCGGACGGGCGCGGACCGGAGCTCCGACTGGGTGGCTGAGACCCGCGCCGGGTTCCGCGTACGCTGGGGGCCGTTCCTTCTGAGTGTCGCCGGCCGGAAGGGGCTCACCAACGACGCGCCCGATTGGGGCGTCTTTGCGCTGGCCACCTACACGTACGCCCCCGCGCGTCCGGAGGCCGCCGCGCCGCCCGTCGCCCCCGGGGCCCCGGCCGCCGCGCCACCCGTCGCGCCCGCGCCC
>CAZDYT010000176.1:0-7508 GCA_964509395.1 uncultured bacterium | reverse complement strand
AGGAGTCGCCGAACAGGAGGGCGCGGACTGCGTCCGCGGCCTCCACGAGCGCGGCGAGCCGGCCGAGCGACTCGTCCACGGCCCGGGCGAAGGCGCCGGCGCCGCCGAACCGGCGCAGGGTCTCGGGCGGGATGAACTTGAAGAGGATGGCGGAGGTGCCGGGCGGCATCCCGGCGAAGTGGACGGTGAGGACCCCGTAGTCCCGCAGCAGCAGCATGGCGAGGGCCGCCGTCGCCTCGATCGGGACCAGCGGCGGCTCCGTCAGGGCCGCCCGCTCCATCGCGAGCTCCAGGATGTCCTCCCCGCGGAGCTGGGCGGTCACCGGCGTCTCGTGAAGCCGGCGGCCGAGGAGTGGCCGCAGCGCGGCCGCCAGCTCCTTCGTGCACGTGACGAGCGCCCGCACCCGCTCCGGCGTGTATTGCTCCAGTGAGCGGAGGACCGCCGGGTAGAGCATCGGGCGCGCCTCCAGCCCGAACTCGAACGCGCGGGCGCGGATCTCCGCGACGAGCGCCCGGTCCCCGGCGAGCAGCCCGAGCCGCGGCCCCGTGGTCCCGTACTTGTCGAGCCCGGTGGCGCCGACGTCCACTCCCAGCTCCAGCATGCGGGGCTGATCGAGCACGGCGGGCCCCACACGCGCCCCGCCGGCGTCGTCCACGTAGACGCGGGCCCCCCGCGCGTGCGCCAGGGCGACGACGCCCTCGAGATCGGCGGCGGGCAGCGCCTCGTACGTCACCGCCAGGCGGGTCAGGACGACCAGCGAGACGCGCTCGGCGCGCTCGAGGGCCGCCGCGAAGGCGTCGAGCCCGACGGTGTCCACGAAGCGCGCGCCGACGTGGGCGGCGGCGCGCGTCGCCGTCGGATGGCTGTAGCCCGCGGACACGCCGATCACGGTGTCGCCGGGCCTGACCAGGGCGAGGTGGGTCGCCAGCGTCGCCGCCGTCAGCCGGTTGAAGAGCACGACGTCATGGCGGCCGGGCGTCCCGCCCAGGTGCTCGAGCGCCAGCGCGGTGATCCGATCCCCGTAGAGCGCCGGCGCCAGCTCGTCGTCGAGCCACGGGACATCGCTCGGATCCACGCGGAGACCCCGCTCGAGACCGGTGAAGTTGAAGACACCCTCGGGGCCGTCCTTCCGGACGCGCTCGGCGATGATCTGCCAGGCGTGCCGGAGCTTCCGGAGGTCGTCCTCGGTGCTCGCGACGATCGTGCCGCGGGCGTACGGAAGCCCCGGGGCGAGCCGATTCCCAAAGCGATCCCGGCCCATGGATGACCCTCCTCGGCCGCACGGCGCGGCCGTCCGGCCGCATCCCCGTGGCCAGCGCCTGCCAGCCCCCCCAGGAAAGAGGGGCCAGGCCCGGGCGATCCGTTCCCGGACCCCTCCGGCGACTCCCGCGCCACCGGTAAGAAACGGTCCGCTCCGGCGGCGCCACCGAAGGATGTCCGGCGGATCGACTCCTTTAAATCTCGACGGTTACGTGTCGTGGGCCCATTTGGTACTGCCGTTGCACTCGGGGAAACGGGGTCCCGATGCCCATGGCTATCCAACTCGGTCCCGATCCGCGCGCGTCGTCCACGCCCGCTCCCCCTTCCCTGGACGCGACCGTGGCGGCCGCCCTGGCGGGCGAGTACCGGATCCTGCGCCTGCTCGCCCCGGGCGGGATGGGCGACGTCTTCCTCGCCGAGCAGCTCCACGCCGGCCACCCTAAGGTGGCGCTCAAGGTGCTCCACCGCCGGTTCGGCGACGACGAGGAGGTCGTCGCGCGTCTTCAGGAGACGGCGACCGTCACCCGGCGCCTCCGGCACCCGAACATCGTCACGACCTACGAATGCAAGCGCGCGCCGAACGGCACCGTGTACGTCGCGATGGAGTGGGTCGAGGGGGCGAGCCTGGCCGACCACCTGAGCACGTACGGACGATTGCCGCTCGGCGAAGTGATCGACATCGTCTCCCAGTGCTGCCAGGGCCTCCACGCCGCGCACCAGCTCGGGATCATCCATCGGAATGTCGCCCCGAAGAACATCCTCCTCGGCCGTGATTCCGCCGGGGCTCTCCTCGCCAAGATCCTGGACTTCAGCCTCGCAAAGGTCAAGGAGTCCAGCGGCCACACCGCGACGGGCTGCGTGGTCGGCACGCCCACGTACATGTCCTACGAGCAGGCGAGCGGGCTCTCGTCGGAGAAACTCGACGGCCGGTCGGATGTCTACTCGCTGGGTCTCGTCACCTACGCGATGCTCGTCGGGCGTCCGCCCTTCCGAGCGGAGACGGCGGTCCGCTGCATCATGATGCACCTCCTGGAGACTCCGCCCTCCATTCGGGGCGCACGACCGGATGTGCCGCTCGCGATCGAGGCGGCGGTCATGAAGGCCCTGGAGAAGGACCGGGGACGCCGGTACCCGACCGCCCTCGAGTTCGCCGCGGCCGTGCGAGAGGCCGGGAAGGACCTGACACCCGCGCTGGACGTGCTCGCGGACCTCGACACCCCGCCGCACTCCGCGTTTCCACCCCCCTGGCGGCGCCGGCCCTCTGCGGAGATCGAAAGCAGGGCCACGCCGCCGGCCGCGCGATACACCCGGTGAGCGCCGGCCCGCCGAGCGGCCGTCTCCGACGGCTCCCCCCGCTCAGCCCGACGTGGCTCTACGCCGCGGGGATCGCCCTCGTCATCGGCCTCGCCCTGGCGTTCCTCTGGAGCTGGGCCGTCTCCGGGGACGGCGGGATCCTGCAGGCCGCCAAGAACCCGGTCCGGCTCCGCGCCACCATCTGGTGGGGGCAGGCGGTCATCCTGACGCTGGCCCTCGCCGGCGGACTGGCGCTCCACTGCTCCCTCGTCCCGCTCGTCCGGCGCGAGATCGAGCGGCGACGGGCCCACGCCGACGCCCGAAGCCTCGAGGAGGGCATGACGAATCGGACCCGGGAGCTCGAGCAAGCCCATGCGGAGCGGGATCGGAAGGCGCGGGAGGCCGACACGCTTCTCGAGATTGCGCAGGCCACCCGATCCACCGCAAACGAGCAGGAGCTGTTCCAGCACATCGCGCGCGGCGCAGCCGCGGCCCTCCGCGTGGATCGCTGCACCATCTATCTCTTCGACGAATCCGGCGCGTGGGTGACTCCCGCCGTGTCCCAGTTCGAGGACGGGACGGTGGACCTGGAGATGTGGCAAGCGTTCAAGGCGCTGGGCAAGCTGAGGCTCAACACGGTTCCGTTCCTCCACGAGGCGGCCAGACGACGCGAGCCGGTGATGATCGAGCAGGCGGCGGCGGACCCGCGAGTGCCCAGGAGCTGGGCGGAGATGTTCCGCCTCAAGGCGCTGCTCGTGGTCCCCCTGATCTACCGGAGCCGCGTCACCGGCCTCCTGACGTTCGACTACACGCGCGACGACTGCCCGATCACGCCGCAGCAGATCCACCTCGCCGCGTCCCTGGCGGAGCAGGTCGCGCTCGCCATCCAGAACGCCCGCCTCTACACGGACGCGGAGACCCGCCGGCGGGAAGCCGAAGTCGTCGCCGAGCTCGCCGCGGCCGTCAACGCGTCGCTCGACCTCGACACCGTTCTCCGGCGAGTCACCGAAGCAGCCAAGGAACTCTGCCAGAGCGAGGTCGCGGCGATCGCGCTCCGGGACCCGGACTCGGAGGCGATGCTCCTCCGATACCACATTCCGACGTGGGGTCGGAACAGCCCGGACGATCCCGGCGAACCAGGCAACGCGGAGGCGCTCGTCGGCGGGCACCCCGTACTCGCCAACGACCCGGAGCCACGCCACGAGTACGCGACGGTCATGCAGCGGGAGGGGGTCGTCGCGGTCATGGTCGTCCCGATCCGGAGCGAGCAGGGCGCGGAGGGGCTGCTCTACGTCGGCAATCACTCGCCTCGCCCCTTCTCGTCGCACGACAAGGCGATCCTGACCCGTCTCGCCGACCACGCGGCCATCGCGATCAGGAACAGCCGGCTCTACCGGGAGGCCCAGACGCGCCTGGCCCGCATGACGCGCGCGACCGAGCTGAGCCGCCTCATCAACTCTTCGCTGGACTACCAGCGAGTGCTCGACTTCGTCACCGGGGCCACCCTCGAGCTGCTGAACGGCGACATGGCCTGCCTGTGGGTCGCCGACGAGGCGGCGAGCGTGCTCCGGCTGGCGGCGGCCAAGGAGCGCGCCGCTGTCACGACGCGCGCCACGCCGGTCGCCGAGTTCCCGCTCGGCCACGGGCTCGTCGGGTGGGTCGTCCAGAACAAGACCAAGCGCTACACGGCGAACCTCCTCACGGACTCCCTGCTGACCGCCAAGGAGTGGGTCAGAGCCATGGGCTACACCTCGCAGCTCGCGGTTCCGCTGGTGGTGGGCGAGCAGGCCGTGGGGGCACTGGCGGTCCTGACCAAGGTCCCGCGCCGGTTCAGCGGCGAGGAAGAGGAATTGCTGGAGCTCTTCGCGGCCCAGGCGGCCACCGCTCTCGAAAACGCCCGCCTCTACCAGCAGACCCAGCAGGCGTACGAGCGGCTCGAAGAGACCCAGAATCACCTCGCGCACGCGCAGAAGATGGAGGCCGTCGGCCGGCTCGCGGGCGGCGTCGCGCACGACTTCAACAACCTCCTGACGATCATCAAGGGCCGCACCGACCTCTTGCGCGGGCACCTGGCGTCGGACGACCGGCTGAGCCGGCAGCTCGAGCTCATCAGCACCACCTCGGATCGGGCGGCCGCCCTGACCCGGCAGCTTCTGGCGTTGAGCCGGCGGCAGCTCCGGCAACCCAAGATCCTGGACCTCAACGCGGTCGTCACGGAGACGGGCAAGATGCTCGAGAGCCTGATCGGCGAGGACATCGAGCTCGTCACGGCATCGGACGGCGCGCTGGGCTCCGTGAGAGCCGACCCGGGGCAGATCGAGCAGGTGATCATGAACCTGGCCGTCAATGCGCGAGACGCCATGCCGCACGGCGGGACGCTGCGGATCGAGACGGCAAACGTCGAGCTGGACGAGGCTTACGCGCGCCACCAGGTCGGGGTCCGCCCGGGTGCCTACGTCCGCCTGGAGGTGCGGGACACCGGAGTCGGCATCAGCGACGAGATCCGCTCGCGCATCTTCGAGCCCTTCTTCACGACCAAGGCGCCGGGCAAGGGTACCGGGCTCGGGCTCGCCACGGTCTACGCCATCGTGCAGCAGAGCGCCGGCCACATCGAGGTGGAGAGCGCGCCGAGGCAGGGCGCGGCGTTCCGGATCTATCTGCCGAGAATCGAGACCGCCGTCGAGTCGACCGACGCGGCGGCGCCGGCCGGGCCGCGCCGCGGCACGGAGACCGTCCTGCTCGTGGAAGACGAGGAGGACGTCCGGGCGCTGGCTCGCGACATCCTCGTGGGCCACGGCTACACGGTGATGGAGGCGGCCAAAGGTGACGAGGCCCTCCTCATCAGCCAGCAGCGCGAGGGCCCGATTCACCTCTTGCTGACCGACGTGGTGATGCCCCAGATGAACGGCCGCGAGCTCGCCGACGGCCTGGCACCGGCGCGGCCGGAGATGAAGGTGCTCTACATGTCGGGCTACGCGGACGAGGTGATCGGTCACTGCGGCGTCCTCGAGCCCGGCATCGCGTTCCTCGCCAAACCCTTCACCGCGGACGCCCTGGCGAGCAAGGTGCGCGAGGTGCTCGACGGGGCGGCCCTGCCGGCGGCCGCGCTGACGATCTGACCCGCGCCCCGCTCTCGGCTCGAGGCCCCGGCCGAGGCGCGGCGCGCCTTGACTTCCCCCGGGGCGGCCCCTAAGATGAGCGCGGATCGTCCCCAGACTTCGTCGCGCCTCGCATGAGCGCCGGTCACCGCCCTTGAGCCCGATGCCGCTGGACCAGCTCCTGGCCCCGTTCGCCCGCGAGCGGACCTGGCTCCTCCCGGCCCTGCAAACGGTGCAGGCCGATCGGGGCTGGCTCTCGCTGGATGACCTCGCGGCGGTCAGCGACCACCTGCGCGTCCCGAAGAGCGAGGTCTACGGCGTGGCGACGCATTATCCGGAGCTGCGCCTGACGTCCCGCGGCGTCCACCTGGTCCGCGTCTGCACCGGCGTCTCCTGCCGCGTCAGCGGCGGCGTCGACCTCCTGAACGCGCTCGGGCGACGGTTCGGGGTCTCGCCGGGCGAGACGACCCCGGATGGCGAGGTGACGCTCGAGGAGGCGGACTGCTGCTTCGTCTGCAGCGTGGCGCCCGTCGTCGAGGTGGACCACCAATACCTCACCGCGCCGCGCGTGGACGCGGTCATCGAGGCCTGTCGGCGGACTCCCCGGCACCCGACCCTCTCCCCCCCGGGGAAAGCAGGTCGAGAAGCCCCCGAGCGGGGAGAGGGAGCGGAGGCGCGGCTCGCCCACCTCGTCGCCGAGGCGCGGGCCCGGCGCCGTCCGGCGCTCCGGCTCCTCGTCGGCGCCGGCTCCTGCGGCCAGGCCCGCGGCGCGGGCGCGACGAGGGACGCGCTTCGCGAGGCCCTGACCCGGGCCGGCCTCGATGCCGAGGTGGGCGAGGGGGCGTGTAACGGCCTCTGCTACGCCGCGCCCAGTGTCGAGATACTACGTGGCGACGCCCCGCGGCTGACCGTGGAGCGCGTGACGCCGGACCGGGTCCCCGCGCTCGTCCGGCTCCTCCAGGGCGCCGCCGATCACGGGCTCAGCGGCGCCGCGTGGGCCGAGCGGCCCGTCGCCGGCCTCCCCCCGGCCGCGACGCACCCGGTCCTCGGCGGCCAGCAGCGGCTCCTCTCCGCCCGCTGGGGCGCCATCGCGTCCGCCGACCTCGCCGACGCGCTCCTCGCGGGGAGCTACGCCACCTTGGCCCGGATCCTCGACCGCGGGGATCCGACCGCCGTCATCGCCGCCGTGAAGGCCGCGGGGCTCCTGGGACGCGGCGGCGCGTACTTCCCCGCCGCGGTCAAGTGGGAGGGGTGCCGCGCCGCGAAGGGGACGCCGAAGTACATCGTGGTGAACGGCGAGGAGGGCGAGCCCGGGATCTTCAAGGACCGTCACGTCATGGAGGCCGATCCCCACCGGCTCCTCGAGGGGGTGCTGCTCGCCGCGTACGCGACGGCGGCGAGCCGCGGGATTTTCTACATCCACGGCGAGGCGAACCTCGCCGCCGAGCGGTGCGCCGCCGCCGTCGTCCAGGCCCGTGCCTGGGGGCTCCTCGGCCCGCGCGTCCTCGGAACCGAGTTCGCCTTCGACGTCGAGATTCGCCGCGGCGCCGGCGGGTTCATCCTCGGCGAGGAGACCGCGCTCCTCGAGTCGATCGAGGGCCGGCGCGCCATGCCGCGGCCGAAGCCGCCGTTCCCCGTCGAGGTAGGCGTCTACGGCCAGCCCACCGTCATCAACAACGTCGAGACGCTCGCCGCCGTCCCGCTGATCGTGGGCGGCGAGCCCCAGGCGGCGGCGACGAAGCTCTACGGGCTCTCGGGCCACGTCGCGCGGCCGGCCGTCGTGGAGGTCGCGCCGCCCGTCACGCTGCGCCGGCTCCTGGTCGAGTTCCAGATGGGTCGCGAACGGCGCGAGGCGCT
>CAZDYT010000175.1:0-7509 GCA_964509395.1 uncultured bacterium | reverse complement strand
GTGGAGAAGGGCGAGCTCGCCTCCGGGACCGCGCGCCAGGCGGCAGGCCTGGTGGGGCAGGTCCGGGGGTCCGCGGCCCGGGTGCGCATCGCGATGTTCTCGGTGCGCACGTTCGTGGAGCTGGCCCGGGCGCCCGGCTGCGATCCCGACTACCGCGCGGTGGGGAGCTTCCGCCTGGCCCTGACCCCCGAGCGCGAGGCGGAGTTCCGGCACCTGGTGGCGGTCGGCCGGCGAGAGGGCCTCGAGGTCGACTTCGTCTCGCTTCAGGAGGTCGCGCAGCGTGTCCCGCTGCTCGATCTCTCGCGGGTCCGGGCGGCCATCTGGTGCCCCAGCGACGGCTACGTCCAGCCGTACGGGCTCACCACGGCGTACGCCCAAGAGGCGCGCGCGCTCGGGGTCCGCATCCACACCGGCACGCGGGCCCTCGGCCTCGTGACCCGGCGCGGTGCGATCACGGGGGTCCTGACCGACCAGGGGGAGATTCGGACCGACACGGTCGTTGTCGCCGCGGGCCCGTGGGCAGGCATGCTGGCGGCCACGGCCGGCGTGGAGCTGCCGATCGTCCCCGTGCGGCACCAGTATTTCGTCACGGAGCCCGTCGCCGGCGTCTTGCCGGATCTGCCGGTTCTCAGGATCCCGGACCGGCGCCTCTACGTTCGCGCGGAGGTGCATGGCCTGCTCGTCGGCGGCTTCGAGGCCAATCCCGCGAGCGTCGACCCCCGGACCTTGCCGCGCGATTACCGGGGCCTTGCCGTCGAGCCGGACTGGGAGCGGCTGTCCGGCTTCGGGGAGGACGCCCAGCCGCTCCTCCCCGCAGTGGCGGACGCCCGCATCATCGCGAGCTTCCGGGGCCTCCCGACCTTCACGCCCGACGGGCGGTTCTGCCTCGGCCGAGTGCCGGGCGTCCGGGGGCTCATCATGGCGGCCGGCTGCTGCGCTCACGGGGTCTCGGGATCGGCGGGTCTCGGAATGACGGTGGCGGCGGCGCTCCTGGGCGAGGAGCCGCTGGTGGACCTCGGGCCCGTCCAGGCCGCGCGCTTTGGCCCGGCCCCCATCGACTGGAGCGCGGCGCGCCAGGCTGCCGAGCGGGCGTACGCGGAGTACTACAGCCTTCAGCCCGAGCTCGCGGTCGCGCCCAGCGCCCGGCCCGCGGCGGACGTCCCCGCGGGGCCGGCCCCGCGGGAGTCGTGAGCGGCCGAGGCGGCGTGTCGGCCCGCCGCACGGCGGTCGGGGCGCCGCCCGGTCGCGGCGGTGACTGGCTCAGAGGCGGCGCGGCGTCTCGTTGCCGGCCTCGATGGCCGCCGTGCGGACGTTCACCCCGATCAGCAGCGCCAGGCCGATGACGAAGAAGACCACTACCGAGAGGATGGCGATCCGGTAGCTGCCGGTGAACTGGAGCGCCAGGCCGAACAGGAGCGGTCCGAGCCAGCTCGTGCCCCGCTCGCTCACCTCGTACAGGCCGAAGTACTCCGCCTCCCGGCCTTTGGGAATCATCAGCGAGTAGACCGAGCGGCTCAGCGCCTGGCTGCCCCCCAGCACGATCGCGATGACGGCGGCGAGGACGAAGAACTGGGTTGCCGTGCGTAACGGCCCGTAGGCGTAGACGATCGCGCCGGTCCAGATCGTGAGACTGAGCATGATGGCACGCTTGCTGCCCACCGCCTTGGCGACCCCGTTGAAGATGAGCGCCCCGAAGAACGCCACGAACTGCACCACCAGGATGACCTGCGTCAGCGTGGCGAGCGGCAGCCCGAGCTCTTCCTGGCCGAACTGGGACGACATGTTGATCACGGTCTGGATGCCGTCGTTGTAGAACATGTAGGCCACGAGGAAGAGCAAGGTGTGGGGATAACGCCGGATCGTGCGGAGCGTGTGGCCCAGCTGCCTGAATCCCGTGGTGAGGTAGGATTCGCCGGGCGGCGCCGCCTTGAGCGGCTGGCGACTCGTTAGCGTGGTCATCGGGATCAGCGTGAACGCGGCCCACCATACGCCGGCCGACGCCAGGCTGATGCGGGCGGCCTGGCCGGTCGTCAGCCCGAGGGCCGCGGCCTGGGAGAAGAGGGCGAGGTTCATCGCCAAGAGGAGGCCGCCGCCCAGGTACCCGAGGGCCCAGCCCATGGAGGACACGCCATCCCGCTCGTCGGGCCCGGCGATCTCCGGCAGGAACGCGTTGTAGAGGACCACCGAGGCGCCGAAGCTCAGGTTGGCGATGACGAAGAGGATCCCTCCCCAGAGGTAGTTGGTCCCCCGCAGGAAGTAGAGCCCGGTCGTGGCGAGGGCTCCGAGGTAGGCGAAGGACGCGAACAGGTGCTTCTTGCGGTGCGAGTAGTCCGAGATGGCGCCGACCACGGGGAGGAACACCACCTGGAGCCCGACGGAGAGCGACACCGCGTAGGGGAAAAACGATCCCGCATACACCTTGATGCCCAGGGGATAGACGAAGCCCCCGGCATCGGCCGCGGCTTTGGTGACCGTCGTCAGATAGGGGCCCAGGAAGACCGTGACCACCGTCGTGGAAAACGCCGAGTTGGCCCAGTCGTAGAAGTACCATCCGACCCGCTCGCGCCGCGTGGAGCGACGGTGGACCGTCCCGGGATTCATGGGTGCCACTGTCTCGCAAGGCGGTCGCCGAAGTCAATCGCCGCAGTCGCCTCGGGAGGCGCCCCGGCATGCTACAATCCATCGCCGATCGGCGACGATAGCCCGCGACGACCACACCGACCCAGGAGGCGGATCCCGTGGCGCGGATGACTGGCGGCGAGGCGCTCGCGAAGTCGCTCTACCGGGAAGGCGCGCGGGTGGTCTTCGGCCTCCCGGGGGTGCAGCTCTACGGCGCGCTCGCGGCGCTCCGCGACGAGCCCGGGATCCGCTTCGTCACCACGCGGCACGAGCAGGCGACCACGTACATGGCCGACGGCTACGCGCGCGCCGGGGGCGGCGTCGGGACGGCGCTCGTGGTCCCGGGCCCGGGATTGTTCAACGCCGCGGCCGGTCTCGCCACGGCGTACGCCGCCTCCTCGCCCGTGCTGCTGATCGTCGGCCAGGTCCCGAAGGGGCACATCGGGAAGAAGGTCGGGGTCCTCCACGAGGTGGACGAGCAGCTCGACGCGATCCGCTCCATCACCAAGTGGCGGAGGGCCGTGCTCGAGGTCGCCGACGTCCCGCGGGCGATCCACGACGCCGTCACGCAGCTCAGGACGGGGCGCCCGCGCCCGGTGGCGATCGAGATTCCGCCCGACACGCTGGAGCAGGAGGACGAGGTCGAGCTCGTGCCGCCGAGTCAGGCCGTCCGGCCGGCCGCCGACCCGGCCGACGTGGACCGGGCGGCCGGGATCCTCCTGGCGGCCGGGCGCCCCGTCATGTACGCCGGCGGCGGCGTCCACGCCTCGGGGGCCCACGAGGCGCTGCGCGCCGTGGCCGAGCACCTCCAGGGGGGCGTCATCGAGTCGGCCGAGGGGAAGGGCGCCGTGAGCGATGCGAACGATCTCTCGCTGGGCGCGGCCCTGTGGCGGGAGAGCCCCGTGCGGCGGTACCTCGACGGGGCGGACGTGGTCCTCGCTGTCGGCACGCGCCTGGCCGTGGCGGGGCTGGTCCCGGACCAGCAGGTGATCCAGATCGACATCGACCCCGACGAGGTGGGGCGCAACCACAAGAAGACCCTGGGCCTCGTCGGCGACGCCCGAGCGACCCTGGAAGCCTTGCTCGCGGCGCTCCGGGCTCGCTCCGCCCCGCGGCCGTCGCGAAAGGCCGAGCGGGATGCCCTGCGGGCCCGGGTCGCGGCGGTGGCGAGGGAGCTCGAGCCGCCGGCATCGATCCTCCGGAGCCTCCGCGCCGGGGTCCCCGAGGACGCGATCGTCGTGGCGGGCATGACCCAGGTGGGCTACCACACCCGGCCGTTCTGGCCCGTCTATCACCCCCGGACCTATCTCACCTCGTCGTACTCCGGGAACCTCGGGTACGCGTTCCCCACGGCGCTGGGCGCCAAGGTCGCCTGCCCGCACCGGGCGGTCGTTTCGCTCTCCGGCGACGGCGGGTTCCTCTACAACGCCCAGGAGCTGGCGACGGCGGTCCAGTACGGCATCAACGTCGTCGCCGTGGTCTTCAACGATCAGGCCTACGGCAACGTCGCTCGCGACCTGGACGAGGCCTGGGGCGGGAAGTTCGCCGCGGAGCTCGACAACCCGGACTTCATGAAGCTCGCCGAGGCGTACGGGGTCGCCGGCCTGCGCGCCAAGGCGCCGACCGACGTCGGGGATCTCGTCCGTGAGGCGGTCCAGATGGACCGTCCGGTCCTGATCGAGGTGCCGGTCGGCCGGATGCCCCGCCCGCCGTTCTTCGGGCCGCGGCGCGTGCCGGCCCGGTACCAGCGGTGACGGCAGGGCTCGGCTGAGTACGATCCCCTTCTCCCGCCGGTCGAGGGAGAGGAAGGGGAGGGGTCAGGAGGGAGCGATGGATCTCCATCTCTCGTCCGAGGACCTCGCATTCCGAGAGACGACGCGGCGGTGGCTCGAGGCGAACGTGCCACGCGGGGAGCTCGAGACCTTCGCCGAGCGCCTCGCCTGGCACCAGGCGCTCTACGCAGCCGGCCTGATCGGCATGGGCTGGCCGAAAGCGTACGGGGGCCGGGACGCGACGCCGATGCAGCAGGCCATCGCCGCCGACGAGCTGGCCCGAATCAACGCGCCGCCGGCCCTGAACCACCTCGGGATCTCCATCGTGGGGCCGACGATCATCGTCCACGGGACCGAGGCCCAGAAGCGGCGGTACCTCCAGAGGATCCTCACGGCCGAGGAGCTCTGGTGCCAGCTCTACTCCGAACCCAACGCGGGCTCGGACCTCGCGAGCCTCCGCACGCGGGCCGAGGACCGGGGCGACCACTTCGCGGTCGACGGCCAGAAGATCTGGACGAGCGGCGGCGCCGTGGCCGACTGGGGGCTGCTGCTCGCCCGCACCGCCCCGAGCGCGTCGAAGCACCAGGGGATCTCCTGCTTCCTGATCTCCATGCGCCAGCCCGGCGTCGAGGTGCGGCCGCTCCGGCAGATCACGGGAAGCGCCCACTTCTCGGAGGTCTTCCTGACCGGGGCGCGCGCCGAGCGGGCTGACGTCATCGGGCGGCTCGGCCAGGGCTGGGAGATCGCCCAGACGACGCTCTCCTACGAGCGAGGCGCGAACTCGCTCGCGCGCGTCACGCGATACCGGGCGGCGTTCGGCCAGCTCCTGCGGGCTGCGAAGACGCTCACCCGGGACGGCCGGCCGCTCCTCGAGGACCCGCGGGTGCGGGCGCGGCTCGGGCGCATCTACGCCGAGCTCGAGGTCCAGCGCTACGCGGCCCTCCGCGTCCTGTCCGCCTTGGAGCAGGGGGAGTCGCCCGGCGCCGCCTCGTCGATCACGAAGCTCTCCTACAGCGAGTTCGAGAAGCGCTACCTCGAGCTGGCCCTGGAGATCCTCGGGCCCTGGGGCCAGGTGACGGCGGGCCTGCCGGACGAGTCCCTCGCGGTCGACACCTCTTCCGGCGAGCCCGGAACCTGGGCGCACGCCTTTCTCTGGTCTCGGGCCGGGACGATCTACGCCGGCTCGTCCGAGATCCAGAAGAACATCATCGCGGACCGCGTCCTCGGGTTGCCGAAGGAGCCGCGGGCCGACCGTCAGGCCAGGTAGGCGCGCCGTGGAGTTCGCGTTCAGCCCCGATCAGCAGCTGCTCCGGAACGCGGCGCGCGCCTTCCTCGACCAGCACTGCCCATCCTCGGTCGTGCGCGCGCTCATGGACGACGCCCGGGGCGAGAGCGAGGCGCTGTGGAAGGAGATGGCGCAGCTCGGCTGGCTCGGCCTCGCCCTCCCCGAGGCCTACGGGGGGAGCGGCCTCGGGATGGTGGAGACGGCCATCGTCCTCGAGGAGATGGGGCGCGCGGCCTCCCCCGGCCCGTACCTCCCGACGGTCCTCACGGGCCTCTTTGTCGCGCAGGCGGGTAGCGACGCGCAGAAGGCCCGATGGCTTCCGGCGATCGCGACCGGCAGCGTCCGGGCCACGATGGCGTTCCTGGACGCCGGGCTCGACTGGGAGCCCGAGGCCACCCGGACGCGCGCCGCGCCGACCGCCGCCGGCGTCGCGCTCTCGGGCCTGAAGCACTTCGTCCCGTGGGCGCACGTCGCCGACCTCCTGCTCGTCCCGGCGCGCTCGGCCGAGGGGCTCTCGCTCTTTCTGGTCGAGGCCGCGGCGCCGGGGCTCCAGATCTCCCCGACGCCGGCGATGGACCTCGGCACCCGCTGGGCCACCGTGCGGCTCGAGAAGACGCCGGTCGCCGGCGACCAGATCCTCGGCGCGCCGGGCGGCGCGGGTGAGCGGCTCGGATGGCTCCTGCCGCGTGGGGCCGTGGGCGCGGCCGCCGAGATGCTGGGGGCCGCCCGGCGCTGCCTCGACCTGTCGGTCGCCTACGCGAAGATCCGCGAGCAGTTCGGGCAGCCCATCGGCGCCTTCCAGGCCATCCGCCACAAGTGCGCCGAGATGCTCCTCGAGGTCGAGAACTCTCACGCGGCGACGTACTACGCGGCGTGGGCCCTCGACGCCGGTGCCGAGGATGCCACGCTGGCCGCATCGGTCGCGAAGGCGTACGTCGGGGACGGGGCGCGAAGGGTCTGCGGCGAGGCCATCCAGGCCCACGGCGGCATCAGCTTCACCTGGGAGTACGACCTGCATCTCTACGTGAAGCGCGCCAAGGCGCTGGAGGCCATGTACGGGGACGCCGACTACCACCGGGAGCTGATCGTCCGGCACGTGGCGGGCTAGCGGCGCCGGGGCTATGACCGACGCGTCGCCGCCGCTCGCAGGGATCCGCGTCGTCGACCTGACCAGCTACATCGCCGGCTCGTACGCGGCGATGATGCTGGCCGACCTCGGGGCCGGCGTGACCAAGGTCGAATCCCTCCAGGGCGACTCGTTCCGCGAGCTGCCGGGCTTCTACGGCTGGAACCGCGGCAAGCGCTCCATCACCGTGAACCTCAAGGCGCCGGAGGGGCGGGCGATCGTCGAGCGGCTCGCGGCGCGGAGCGACGTGGTCATGGAGAACATGCGCCCGGGCGCGGCGGAGCGGCTCGGGCTCGACGAGGCGCGGCTCCGGGCCATCAACCCGCGGCTGATCTACTGCTCGGTGACCGCGTTCGGGTCGACCGGCCCCTATGCCGACCGCCCCGCCTTCGATCCGGTGCTCCAGGCGATGGGGGGGTTGATGGAGCTCCAGGGGTTCGGGGGGCCGCCCCAGTACATCCGGATCCCGGTCACCGACTACTACGCGGCCGCGCTCGCCGCCCAGGCGATCCTCGCGGCTTTGTTCGTCCGCGAGCGCACGGGCCGCGGCCAGCGGGTCGAGACGTCCCTCCTCCACGCGGTGCTGGCGCTTCAGTCGGGCACGGTCGTGCAGTATCGCGACAAGCCGTCCCTCCGATACGACAACCCGACGTATCGCCTCTACCAGGGGAGCGACGGCGAGTTGCTGTTCCTGGCGTGCGGCAACC
>CAZDYT010000174.1:0-7515 GCA_964509395.1 uncultured bacterium | reverse complement strand
CCTGCTGGAGTGGGTGAACGCCCTGGGCATCGGCCCCCAGGCGGTGGGCGGCCGGCCCCCGCGCGCGGGCCTCGGTCCGGCGTCATTCGCCGCTCCAGGTTCCGACTCAGTCGCGACATGCCGTACGCGAAGATCCAGTAGACCACCGCGATGAAGAGGTAGAGCTCGAACGGTCGGATCTCGCGCTGATTGACTGTCTGGGCGGCTTTGGTGAGGTCCATGTACCCGATGATCGACGCGAGCGAGGTGTCCTTGAAGAGGATGATGAATTGGGTGACCAGCGACGGCAGCATGTTCCGCAGGGCCTGCGGCAAGACGACGTACCGCATGACGGAGAGATACCCGAGGCCCGTGGCCTGCGCGGCCTCGACCTGCCCGCGCGCGACGGACTGGATGCCGGCTCGGATGATCTCGCCGAGGTACGCCGCTTCGAAGACGACGAACGCGACCAGCGCCACCCCGTACTGCGGAAGCGGCACGCCCAGCACGATCGGGATGAAGAACCAGAACCAGAAGATGACCATGACCAGCGGGACCCCGCGGATCACCTGGACGTAGAGCGTCGCCGGGTAGTACGTGAAGGGCAGGCGCGAGAGCCGCGCGAGCGCCACCGCGGTGCCGATGAGGAAGCCGAGTCCGATCGCCGGCACGGCGAGCGCCAGGGTTCCGCCGCCGAACGCGCCGATCCCGAGCAGCCCCTGGAGCAACAGGAAGCGCAGGTTGTGGACGATGACGCCAAGGTCGAAGCTCACCGCCGTCCCTCAATGCTCGGCGGGCGCCGCCCGCACGATGAGACCCGGGATGGCCAGGCGCTGCTCGACCCGGCCCATGCCGAGGCCCACCACGAGACAGAGTCCGAGGTAGATCAGCGTGCCGGCCGTGATCGCCTCGAACCCCTTGGCCGTGTAGGCCTCGATCTGACGCGTCATGAAGGTCACCTCGGCCACGCCGATGGTCAGCGCCAGCGAGGAGTTCTTGAGGAGGTTGAGCGACTCGTTGGTGACGGGCGGGATGACGAGCCGGACGGCGATCGGCACCAGGATCAGCCGGTACGCCTGCCCGACGGTGAGGCCCGTGGAGAGCGCGGCCTCGAGCTGCGTCTGGGGGATCGCCTGGATGCCGGCACGCACCACTTCCGCCAGGCGAGCCCCGTGGTAGACGCCCAGAGCCACGACGGCCGCGATGAACTCTCCCCCGTGCCGGTTCAGCCAATCCTGCGCGCCGGCCGGCAGGACCTGGGGCACCCCGAAGTACCAGAAGAACATCCAGACGAGCAGCGGCACGTTGCGGAAGAACTCGACGTACCCCGTCGCGAGCCCCCGGAGCACGCGCGCGGGGGCCGTCCGGAACGCGCCGAAGAGACCCCCGAGCACGGCGGCCACGAGCCAGGCGAGCACGGCGATCTCCAGCGTCGTCAGGATGCCCTGGAGCAGCCAGCGGCCGTACTGGCCGGTCCAGAGAATGCTCCACTGGAATTGATACTGCAGCGCGAAGACGGACGCTAGCACGGGCGCGGGAAAAGCGCTCCCGGGGGGCGGCCACCCACGGCCTTCAGCCGTGGGTGGGCCCGAGCCGTTCGGCGCCAGAGGCCGGGACGGCCGCGAGGCGTGAGCCGAGCGCGTCCCGGCCGAGATCGCCAATCCGGACGGCCCCGCGGGGCCGTCGGACGGGGAGCGGAGCCCCCCTTCAGAGGCTTCAGCGCGGAATCACCTGCAGGTGGAGGAAGACCTGAGCGGTCTCCGACAGCGGATAGGGCACCTCCCCCTTCGGACCGAACCACTTGTCGTAGAGCTTCTGGTACTCCCCGCTCTCGATCGCCTCCATCAGCGTGAAGTCGACCAGATTCCGGAAGTCGGACTCGTTCTTGCGCATCGCCATCCCGTACGGCTCGTACGTGTAGAACTCCCCCACGATCTCCCACTCCCCGGGGTTCGGCGCCTTCGCCTTGAGCCCGGCGAGCTGGACGCCGTCGTTCGTGTACGCGTCGATCTTGCCCTGGGCGAGCGCGGCGAAGGCCGCCGGCTGATCGGGGAAGACGACGAGCTGCGCCTGCGGGTGCTTCTCACGGATCACCCTCTCGTTCGTCGAGCCCTGCTGCGCTCCGATGCGCTTGCCGGCGATGTCCCGAACACCCTTGATCGGGCTTCCCTGCTTCACGAGGAACTGGGCTCCCGTCACGAAGAACGTGATGCTGAAGTCCAGGCTCTCCCGGCGCGCCCGCGTGATCGTCATGGTGCCCGCGATGAGGTCCACGGCGCCGCTCGCCAGCAGGGGGATGCGCGTCGCCGGCGTCGACTCCTTCAGCTCGAACTTGACGGACTTTCCGAGCTTCTTCTCGATGTTCGCCTGGACCAGCCTCGCGAGGTCGATGGAGAAGCCGACCCACTGGTTGTTCTTGTCGATGAACCCGAACGGCGGGGAGCCCGTGCGCGTCCCCACCGTGAACGTGCCCGTGCGGGCGATCTTCTCCAGCGTCGTCTCGGCCGAGGCGGGCCCGACGCCCGCCAGCAGAATCGAGAGGGCCAGGACGGCCGCCGCCGTTCTTCGGATGCCAGGCATCATGGGCAACTCCTTTCGGGTGAGGTGGTTAGTGAACGAGGATCTTGGACAGGAACACGCGCGTCCGCTCGCTCTGCGGCCGCGCGAAGAACGCCTCCGGCGGCGCCTCTTCGATGATGCGGCCCTCGTCCATGAAGATGATTCGATGCGCCACCTTCCGCGCAAAACCCATCTCGTGGGTCACGACCACCATCGTCATGCCCTCCCGCGCCAGCGCGACCATGACGTCCAGCACCTCGTTGATCATCTCGGGATCGAGGGCCGAGGTCGGCTCGTCGAAGAGCATGATCTTCGGCTGCATGGCGAGGGCGCGGGCGATGGCGACCCGCTGCTGCTGGCCGCCCGAGAGCTGCGCCGGGTAGGCGTGGGCCTTGTCGGGGATATCCACCTTCTTGAGGAGATCCATCGCGATCCGCTCGGCCTCGGCGCGGGACAGGCCGCGGACGCGGACGGGCGCGAGCGTGACGTTCTCGAGCGCCGTCATGTGCGGGTAGAGGTTGAACTGCTGGAAGACCATCCCGATCTCGGCCCGCAGCTTCGCGAGGTCGATGCCCTGAGCATTCACCTCCTGCCCGTCCACGACGAGCTGTCCGGATTGGATCGGCTCGAGCCGATTGATGCAGCGGATCAACGTGCTCTTCCCCGATCCGCTCGGCCCGCACACGACGAGGACCTCGCCCCGCGCCACCTCGAGGCTGATCGCCTCGAGGACGTGGAGCTTCCCGAACCACTTGTTCACGTCCTTGAAGACGATGATCGGTTCGGCCATGGCGCAGCTTCTGCTAGGATCCTTGAAGCACCACGCTCGCGGTCAATGAGTCCAGTTTCATCGCCCAACCGCCTCGGGCCGCGGCCGGGACCCGAGCAGCCTCAGGACGCAGGCAGGAGACGACCCGCGGCGCGCACGGTCAGAATCAAGTCGTAGAGCATCCGGACCGCCGTCAGGGCCACGAGGACAGCCAGCGCGAGCCGGAGCCCCCGGGCCGGGACCCGACGGCTCACACGCGCGCCGCTCCAGGACCCCGGCAGCGCGCCCGCCACCAGAGCCGCGGCCCACGGGACCACGACCTGGCCGGTCCCGAGCTTGGCCACCACGCCCGACAGGGACGACATCAGCATAACCCCGAGCGAGCTCCCGATCGCCGCGCGGGTCGGGACGCCCAGGCAGTAGATCATCACGGGGATCATGAGGAAGGCGCCGCCGACCCCCACGAGCCCCGACAGGAGGCCGATCGCCGAGGCCGCCCCGACGGCGAGCGGACGCGAAAAGTCGCGGGCGGGCCCCTCCCCGACTTCGTCCGCGAGCGGCGGCACGAAGAGGAGCGGCGCCGCGACCAACGCGAGGGTCACGAACGCGGCCTCGAGCACGGCCAGGCTCACGTACTTCGACAGGACTCCCCCGAGGCCCGTCCCCAGCACCATGCTCGGGCCCATCCATCGGATGACTTCGGCGTTGGTGGTCCGGCGCCGGTGATGGACCACGTAGCCGAGCACTGTGGCCGCGAAGATCTGGACGATCGTCAGGCCCGCCACATGGCGCATGTCCAGCGACCCCAACCGCAGGAGCGCCGGCATGTAGAGGAGCAACGGCACGGTCACGATCCCGCCGCCGATTCCCAGGAGCCCGGAGAGGAAGCCGCCGATGAAGCCGAGCGCAGCCAGGAGGGCGAACAGGAGCACGATGCATCGAGTATAGCCGGGGCCACGAGCGCTCACAAGCCCGGGGCGCGCGCATCCGCGCGTGGGGCGTGCTTGCCGGGGGGGGAGGCCTCGGGCTACCATCGGCCCGTGGACGCGGGATTCGTCCTGATGGTGGGCACGGCCGTGGCCGCCGGGTTTCTGTTCGGCTACTGTGCCCAGCGTGGCGGGTTCTGCCTCACCCGGGCGCTGTCGAACCTCGTGCTCATGCGGGACGGCTCGATCGCTCGGGCGTACGTCCTCGCCCTGGTGATCGCCATTGCCGGCATGTACCTCCTGCGGGCGCTCGGGGCGTACCTCCCGGCATTGGAGTTCACCGAGGAGATCCCGATCCGCCCGCTCCGGTGGGTGGGCAATCTCGTCGGCGGCTTCATCTTCGGGATCGGGATGATCCTCAGCGGGGGCTGTGCGGGCAGCACCTGGTACCGGCTGGGCGAGGGCGCGATCGGCGCGTGGATCGTCGTCTTCGGGTTCGCCCTGGGCGCGACGGCAACGAACGTGGGGATCCTCGCCCCGATTCGTCAGACTCTCCAGCAGCACGAGATCTCGGTGGGCGCGCAGCCGGCGACGCTCTACAACCTCGGCAGCGTGGTCGGCGTGCAACCGTGGCTCGTGGTCGCCATCGTCGTCCTGGCGGCAGGCATCTGGCTCCTCCGCGGCGACGCCGAGCCCGAGCACGGCAAGTGGCGGTGGCCGGTGACCGGGAGCCTGATGGGCGGGATCATCGTGCTCGGCTGGTACTTCTCCTCGTTCGGCGGCATCCCGGTCGGGATCACTTTCGCCGAGAATACCGGGCACCTCCTCACCTACCCCTTGGTCTTGTTCCCGGGTCGCGTCACCTGGGGGATGCTGCTCCTCATCGGCGTGCCGGCCGGCGCCGCCGTCGCCGCGTGGCGGAACGGCGAGTTCGCCTGGAAGGCGCCGGCAGGCTTCACCAGCGTGCAACTCTTCGCCGGCGGGCTCGTGATGGGGATCGGAGCGCTCATCGCCCAGGGGTGCAACATCACCCAGGGACTCACCAACTCCGCGACCCTCGCCCTCGGGAGCCTGACGGCCTTCGCCGCGATGCTCGCCGGTGGCTGGGTGGCGCTCTGGGTGATGTTCCTCAGAAAGTAGTGGACGGATCACCGAAGAGAGCGGAAGCGGGAAGGGCCGGCCCTTCCCGCTTTCGTGTCAGCCGCGACCGGGACGCGTTACTTGGTGATCACGAGCCCGTGCGGATCGGGATCCGCCGTGACCCCCACGGGGATCGTCGCAATCCTCTGGTTGGTCGCGGTGTCGATGACATCCACGGCCTTGGCCTTGCGGCTCGTCACCCAGAGCTCCCGACCGTCCGGCGAAAGGTCGGGGATGTCGGGGAGCTCCGACACCGGGACCTTCGCGACGACCTTCCGGGTGGGCACGTCGATCACCGCCACGAAGTGTTCTTTCCGGACGCTCACGTAGGCGCGCTGGCCGTCGCTCGAGAGCACCACTCCGTGCGTGTCCTCGCCCACCCTGATCTCGGCCACCACCTCATCCTTCGCAGTGTCGATCACGGAGACGATGCTGTCGCCTCCCTCGGTCACCCAGACTTCCCGGCCGTCCGGGGCGGTCACCGTCCCCATCGCGTCTTTGCCCGCGAACAGCTTCTTCGTCACCTCGCCCGTGGCCGTGTTGATCACGTAGACGTCGCCGGACCCGCCGTTGGAGACGTACGCCTTCTTGCCGTCCGGCGTGAAGGCGACCAGCATAGGCTTGCTGCCGACTTTGATGGTCCGGATGGCCTTCTGGCTGGCCAGGTCGATGACGGAGACCGTGTCGGCCTGGACGTTGGCCGTCCAGAGCTGCTTCTCGTCGGGCGTCAGGGTCACCCCGTGCGTCCCCTTGTCGGCGGGAATGACGGCCACCTCGGTCTCGGAGGCGGGGTCGAAGATGGAGACCGTCCCCGACCCGACGTTGGCGGTGTAGAGCCATTTGTTCCCCTTCGAAAGGACGGCGTTGTGAGGCTTGGACTGGCTGATCCTGACCGTCCGGAGAACTTTCTTGGCCTTCCCGTCGATGATCGTGATCGTGTTCTCGTTTTGGTTCGTCACGTACACGGTGTAAGCCCAGGCGGGCGAAAGGAGGAGGACGGCAACCGCCGGGATCACGAGGAGTCGGACGTACGGTGTCATCGCGGGCACCCTCCCCGGTTCACGCTTGGTTCATAGCTGAACTCGCTGGGAGACCTCCCAGCGCAGGTCCTCGCTGTTGACGAATATCACCTTCAGCGTCCCACCGCGGGCGACCTTCACCGGGAAGCGGATCAGCGGGTTCGGGCTCACCGCGGAAGTCATCTGGAACTCGCTGACCTTCTGATCGTCCAAGAAGACGAGCACCTGCTTCACATAAAACTCCGGCGCCTCACGGACGAACTTCCCGTCCTTCGAAGACAAGCCCGTGTGGGAGTTGTGATCCACCTTGGCTCTGACTTCGACCACATCGCCTGCCCGGATGGATCGAGGCAGGCGAAGCATCGGGTTGCCCAGATGGTCCCGGCCCTTCTTCTCCGGTGCCGTCGTGCAGCCTCCCTCCACCACCCGGAGCGCCCTGGTCCCGACGAACCGCCCGTGTTTCGAGCACTCCGCGACGGCCGTGACGGTGCCCCCGGCTCCGGACCTCATCTGAAACGCCACCCAGGCCTGGCCGTTTGCCGGGGTGAAGAGGAACCGCCCCTTGTAGGGCACGGGGTCCTTCTCCACCACGACCTCGATGGACTTGATGAAGTGGTCGGGCTCCATCGGGTGGCCGACCCCCACCTTGATGGGCACAGCCGCCGGCTCCTCTGACAGGATGGGAAGCTCCAAGTGAACCTGATGCTCCCGCTCGGCCTGCGCCTGGGCCCAGACCTGCCGGGGCAGCAGGAGTGTGACCCCTCCCCCGATGAGAAGGCTGCGTCGCGAGGTCAATTTCCCCATAACCCCATTGACAAGAGTGGTAATAGCACCGTCCTGACGTTCTGTCAAGTACCCCGGGAACTTGGAGCCCAATCGCCCCGGAGGAGAATGACCTCGAGGGCCATCCCCGCTTCCACCCGCGTGTCGGGAGGGAGGACCGCCAGGCCGTCGGCGAGGAGCATCGACCGAAGGATGCCGGAGCCCTGTTCCCCCGTCGGACGCGCCGTGATCTGACCGCCCTCGTCGAAGAGCCGGACCCTGAGATAGCCCCGGCGGGGCCCGGGATTGTCGAGCGGCGCGAGCAAGCGGGCCCGGACGCGCGGGCGGAAGAGCCGCTCGT
>CAZDYT010000173.1:0-7531 GCA_964509395.1 uncultured bacterium | reverse complement strand
GTGAATAGAGCGGGCTAGCGAAGTGCGGCAGGGGGTGTTCCAGACCGCCGTGGATTTCCTCAGCGCCCCGCTGCGGCTGACCGTCCTGCCGGACGACGTGGCGACCCGCCTCGGCGTCACGTCGAAGGAAGCCGAGCGCGTTCAGGCCGTGCTCCGGCACGTCTCCGGCAGGCTCCTCGATGTGGGGTGCGGGCGAAACACGCTCGTCCGGCGGTACGGGCCCGGCCGCGGGATCGGCGTCGATGTCTTCGACTTCGGGGGCGGGGCGCTGGTCGTCCGGGACACGACGCGCCTTCCGTTTGCTGACGGGAGCTTCGACACGGTGTCGTTTCTCGCCAACCTCAATCACATCCCGGCCCGCATCGCCGTGCTGCAGGAGGCCCGGCGAGTCCTCGCCGACGACGGGCGGATGCTCGTGACGATGATCAACCCGATCCTCGGCTGGCTCGGGCATCGACTCTTCTGGTGGCACGAGCTCGATGCGGCGCGAGGGATGCAGGAGGGCGAGCTCTACGGGATGTGGCCCCGCGAGGTCATCCGGGTGGCCACGGCCGCGAGCCTCGTGCTGGAGCGGCGAGAGCGCTTCGTCTACGGACTCAACAACCTGTTCGTCTTTCGCAAGCCGTGAGCCGCGACACGCCCGCCGGCGTCGAGCCCACCCCGCGCGCACCACCTCGACGAGAGGCCGTGGTAGGCTCCTCGCACCCCCCGGCCGAACGCCCGGGAGACCCCACCGAGGGGCAGGGCGGGGGCGGCCTCTGGCTCGCCTGGGCGGGCATCCTCATGGGCGCCCTCTGGTGGCAGGCCGCCAGGCGTATGCCGGCGAGGTACGTCGCCGTCGCGCTGGTGCTGACCGGAGTCGTCGCGGGCGCCGCGACGGCCGCCGGAGCGCTGCGGGGCCGCGGGACCGTCTCGCGCCTCTGGTCGGTCACCGGGGCCGTCTTCGCGGGTGCCGCGGTGCTCTCGGGAGAGCTGCGGGACTGGCTGGGAGCCGCGCTGGTGCCGGGCCTCGCCGCCGGCCCCGGCTTGCTGGTCGTTCGACTCTGCGTCGAAGAGCGCACCCCCACCCTCCTCACCCTCGCCCTGGGTCTGGCGATCCTGTCCCACGCCGGGCTCGTGGCATCGGTGTCGGGGGCCTTCTCGCCGTGGCTGTTTGTCGGGATCAGCGCCGCCGCATGGGGCCTCTTGGCGGCGATAGGACCGCGCCGCCAGACCGCTCCGGCGGGGGGATCGGATCGCGCGAGGTACCCGAGCGGCCGCGAGCTGGCGGCGGCCGGCCTGCTGTGGGCCCTCCTCGCGATCCTGATGCGCCAGGCCTCGGTCCCCGACTGCTGCTTCGATCCCGTGTGGGCGCACCTGCCCCTGGCGGCGGCGATCGCGGAGCAGCGAGCCATCCCCGTTCCCGAGATCTGGTGGACCATGGTGCCCCACGCATATCACGTGCTCGCGGCCATCGCGCACGCGCTCGCCGGCGGCATGGCGGCGAAGCTGCTTCACTCGGTCTTCCTGCTCCTGAACGTGGGCTGGGCCCTCTGGTTCGGGGCGCGGCTCTCCGGGCTGTTCGGCGGCCTCGTCGCGGCCAGCCTGTTCCTCACGATTCCGCTCGTGATGTGGAACGGCACCGTGGGCGACACGGACATGGGCGCGGTCTTCTTCACGATGGGGGCCATCGCCGCGTTTTTCGAATTCCGGCGGACAGGTGGGAACCGATGGCTGGTCATCGCCGGAGCGCTCGCCGGGACGGCCACCGCCATCAAGTATTTCGCGGCGGCGATGCTGGTCCCGCTGGCGCTCATCCTCCTCATCGAAGGCGTCCGCCGACAGCGGCTACGGCGCGTCCTCCCCGGCTGCCTCCTGCTGGCCGCCGGGCTGGCGATCACGGCGGGGCCATGGCTGGCGCGGACCGCCGCGCTGACCGGGAATCCGGTCTTCCCGGTCTTCAACGAGTACTTTCGCTCCCCGTACTGGCCCACGCAGGTGGAGGATGCGTCGGCCATTCTCACGGGTTCCCCCTGGGATGCCGGCCAGATCTTGAAGCTCCCGTTCCTCCTGACCTTCGACGCGTCCCGGCTCGGCGAGGTCCCCCAGGGCGCCCTGGGCACCTTCCCGCTCCTCTGGCTGCCCGTCCTCCTCGCCCGCTGGTCTGCGATCGGGCGCGAGGGGCGGTACCTGCTCCTGATCGCGGCGGGCATCTTCGTCTGCGTGTTCTCCCTGGCCCGGAACCCCCGCTTCCAGCTCGGTACATGGCTCCTGCTCGCCATCGTTCTGGGCGGAGCGCTCGCGGCGAGCGACCTGCTGGCGGGATGGAGGCGCGGGGCGGCACGCCGACTGGTCCCGGCAATCCTCGCCTCAGGGCTCGCGTACTCGCTGCTCTCGTGGATGACCTTCTTCCCGGCGTGGGCATCCCTCGACGTCTGGACGGGCAAGAGCGATGCGCGCGCCTTTCTGCGACGGACGGTGCCGGCCTTCGAGGTGTACGAGGCAGTGCAGCGATTCGTCCCTCGTGACGCGAAGATCCTCGCCGACGGGCTCTACGCCACGTGGTACGCCAGGCGATACCTGGTTCCCTCCTGGTTGCCCCCGGTCGCGCCGTTGTTTACCAGGACGGATCTTTCCCGCGCGGAGGCCCTGACCATGCTCCGCGAACGCCAGCTCGGCTATTTTCTGGCGCCGTCCTCCCGGAGGTATCGGATCCTCGAACTGGGGATCGCCAGACGCCTCCTGGAGCTCGAGGGCTTCACCCTCTACGCGTTCGCGGACGACGGGCAGGAGATCGCTCCGCCGCGCCCCCCGTGACGGGCATCGCGTGGCCGGTCCACGGCCGCGTGGTGATCCGCAACGAGGTGGGAGCGCGGCGTCGCTGGAGATTACGCTCGCCGGGCGGCGAGGACGAACGAGGCAAGCCGCCGGTCTCTCTCCACCAGTCCGACCGGCAGCTCCCGTGCCATCTGGACCAGATGATCGGTCCGGCCCTCGCGCCACCATCGTCGCCAGCCGGCGGCGAGCGCCTCGACGTCCGCATCGGTAGCCGAGCCTGGAGCGGCCATAAGGGCCTCGAACCGTCTGAGCCGTTCGGTCTCGACCGGCGTCGGCAGATGTGGGAGTGCGAAGCAGAGCGCGCGGAGCGCCGCGACGGCGCGAAGAGCGGCTGCGGCATCCCGGGGCATCATCCCGTGTCGGGTCCGAGCGTCTCGAGGTCGGCGCGATCCTGGGCGGACCCGCGGAGTCGCTTGAGCGTCAAGAGACCGCCCAGATCGACGATCCAGAGCTGGCGTTCTTCCCAGGGCACCGCCACACGATCACGGAGAAGACGGGCGAGCGTCTCGTCCGCCGGCATCACCAGGTCGAGGGGGAGGATGTCCGGACCGACGATCTTGATCAACCGCTGGATCTCGAGGCGTCCACCCGCCACGCGCGTTGGCCGCCCGGCGGGCTCGAAGCCGAGCCCCCTCACCGCGCGCATCGCTCCCTCCAAGTCGCGAGGAGCCACCAAGAGGTCGATGTCCTCCGTCGCCCGGGGCGCGGTGTAGATCGAGACGGCGAGTCCGCCCACGAGCGCATACGCGATGCCGGACGTGTCGAGGGCCTCGACGATGCGGCGCAGCTCGGCATACAGGTCGAGCATCCGGCACGAATGTACACCAGGTCAGGATGGCCCGGCGACCAATCCGCCTTGATCGACGCTCCGCTGACCTCGCCCCGGCGTCGCTGGCCCGGCGCGGGACCCAGAAAAATCGAGGCTGGCCAGGCGGCTTGACAGCCCCGGTCGGCCCCTCACATGATGAGGGACACCTCATCGGGTGGACGCGCCCCCGCAACCCCGTACCGCAGGAGACTCGCATGAAGCTCGTCCGGTACTCCGTCCACGGCTCCGCACCCCGTCTCGGTAACCTGGTCAACGACCAGGTCCGGTGTCTCGGCGAGACGTACCACCGCTACCTCACGGCGCGCGGTGTCGCCCCCGCCGGCGAGCTGGCCCACGCGCTCTTTCCGCCCAGCACGCGGGCCTTCCTCCAGGCGGGCGCCGCGGCCCAGGAGGCGCTCCAGGCGATGGAGGACGCGGTCCGCACCGGCCGCCTGGAGTGGGTCACCCATCCCCGCTCGGCGGTGAAGCTCCATGCCCCGCTTCACGACCCGGAGAAGTTCATCTGCATCGGCCTGAACTACGTCGACCACGCGGAGGAGACGCACAGCCCGATCCCGAAGGAACCGCCGCTCTTCGCGAAGTTCCCGAACGCGATCATCGACTCGACGGCGCCGATCGTCCGGCCCACGGGTTGCCAGCGGCTCGACTACGAGGTGGAACTCGCCTTCGTCATGGGCCGCCAGGCCAAGGACATCGCGCAGGAGCGGGCGCTCGACTACATCTGGGGCTACACGATCGTCCACGACGTGAGCGCGCGTGACTTCCAGTCCGCGACGACGCAGTGGATGGCCGGGAAGGTCTGTGACACGTTCGCGCCGATGGGACCGTGGATCGCGGACCGGAGCGAGATCCCGGACCCGCACGTTCTGGAGCTGTCGACGTGGGTGAACGGGACCCGGCTCCAACATGGGAACTCGAAGAACCTGATCTTCAACGTCAGTGCGTTGGTGGCCTACCTCTCCGCACACCTGACCCTCACACCGGGCGACGTCGTGTCCACCGGGACGCCCGCCGGGGTGGGGTTCTCGCGGAAGCCGCCGGTGTTCCTCAAGGGCGGCGACGTCGTGCGCATGGAGATCACGGGACTCGGCTGGATCGAGAACCCGGTCGTGGAAGCCTGAGGATCCTCGGCGGGGGCTTCGCCCCCCTTTCCCAAACCTCCCCCCGGACGTTGCGCGGGCACGCTCTCCCGTTCACCCTGCCGTCTCCCCCTCACCTGCCATCTCCCCGGTGGGGGGAACGGAAGGTTGGTCCCGGTGGACCGTGGTGACGGCGGCCATGCGGCGGGCGGGGCAGGCCGCGGCCCAGCAGCGGCGGCACTGGACGAAGTAGTGGTCCACTCTGGCTGCGCGGCCGATGCCGACCAGGAACAAGATGCTCTTCGCCGGGCTGAGCCCCCCATCGGCTCCCAGCCGCACCCCGATCTCGGCTGCGGGGCAGAGTCGGAGGAGCAGAGCCTGCTCTCTGAGGTCCCAGCCGGCCAGCCCCGGGCTGATCCGGTTGGTCACCCCGAGCCTCGCCGCCACTCCGAGCTGACAGAGGTGGTCGTTCGCCCACTCGGCCAGACACTCTGCGGCCGCCGATCCGGCGCTGTCGAGCAGCGTCGCACCCAGCTCGTCGCCGGCCTCCCGGCGCGCGCGCACCCGGTGTTCCGGATCCTCACCGATCGTGGCGAGCCCGACCGCGACGGCCTCGATAGGTCCCCAGTGGCGGCCGATCTCGGGGATGTGGAGTCGCACGCCGCCCTCGACGGTGAGCCGATGGGGCTCGGCCACCGTGACACCCACCGTCCGATAGGCGAGGCGGGGCCGGACGAGACCGGCGATCTCCCGGCGCGCCGCCTCGAGCCGCGCCGCGACCTCGGCCGGCGGAAGCGGCCGCGGGGGCTTGTAGTCCTGAAACGCGCGCACCTCGGCCGGATCGACGCGGAGCGGGACGTCCTCGAGGACGACGGGGGCGAACGCGAGGAGCCCAGTCGGCGGCCGGCGCGCGGGCGGTCTCGATCTCACGGGAGTCCGGACGCCGACGACCCCCGATCCATCGGCGGCCGGCGCGCGGGCGGTCTCGATCTCACGGGAGTCCGGACGCCGACGACCCCCGATCCATCGGCGGCCGGCGCGCGGGCGGTCTCGATCTCACGGGAGTCCGGACGCCGACGAAGAACGATCGGCCCCGCCGCTCACACGGCGAGATCCGCCAAGAGGTGCGCGGTGGTCCGGATCCCCTGAAAGAGGTGGTCGAGTCGGAGGTGTTCGTTCGGGCTGTGCTGGCGGTTGTTCGCGTTCGCGTACGGCACGACGACCGTGGGCAGGCCGAGGACGTCCGCGAACGCCCAGAGCGGCACGCTGCCGCCAGCGGTCGGCATGACCACGGCGGGTGCCCCGTCGTGGGCGCGCTCTACGGTCCGCACGACGAGGCGCGAGATCGGGAGGTCCGCCGGCGTCTTGGCGGGGTCGTAGCCGCGTTTTTCCACCACCCGGATGCCCCGGCCCCGCAGCTCGTCCGGCAGCGGCTCTTCAGGCGTCTCGAGCACCACGAACCCCTGCGCCCGGATGTGCTCGATGATGCGCCGATAGACGGCCTCGGCGCGCTGGTTCTTCACGAGGCGCAGGTCGAAGGCCACCGTGGCGAGCTGGGGAATGACGGTCTGGGCCTCATCGCCGATGAACCCGCTCTGGAGCCCTCGGATGTTCAGCGTCGGGCGGAACATGAGGCGCTTGAGGTAGTCGGCTGGCAGGTGCATCCCCAGATCCTGCTCGAGTGCCGGCAGATCGAGTGGGATCTGCCGCAGCATCTCCCGCTCCGCCGCGGTGGGCGGCACCACGTCCGCTTCGAGGCCCTCGATGAGGGGTGTCCCGTCCGGCGCGGCCATCGAGGCGAGCAAGCCGACGAGCCGCCAGGCGGGGTTCGGCACGATGGCGTTTCCGGAGTGGACCTCGCGCCGCGCCGCCTCGAGCTCGAGCTCCAGCGAGAGGATCCCGCGCGCCCCGAAGCACACGGTCGGGCGTCCGCTCGGGTGCTTCGGGCCGTCCGTCACGAGGACGAGGTCCGCGCCGAGCAGGTCCTGGTGCTTCTCGACGAAGGGCCCGAAGAACGGGCTGCCGATCTCCTCCTCCCCGTCGAAGACGAACTTCGCGCTGACGGCCGGGGGGAACTGGAGCGCGTCCATCAGCTCGAGCGCCTGGAGGTGCGACCAGATCGGGCCCTTGTCATCCGACACGCCGCGGGCGTAGAGGAGATGGGCGCCGAGGGCCTCCGGCGGTACGCTCTCGAGCGAGACCGCCGGGGCGCCATCTTCGGCCAGGCCCGAGCGCAGCATCGGCTCGAACGGCGACGGCTGGAACCATCCGGTCACCGGAGCCGGCTTCACGTCGTAGTGGCAGTAGATGAGGACCGTCCGCGACGCGCTCGGAATCCGCCGCTCCCCGAAGACCACGGGATTCCCACCAGTCTCCAGGATCCGGGCCTCGATCCCTCGTGCGCGCATCGCACGGATCAGCCACTCCGCCCCGAACCGGACGCGCTCGGGGTGCTGGCTCACGCTGTCGATCCGGAGAAAGGGGACGAGCCCCTCCACGATCTCCCGGCGTCGCGCCGACAGCGCTCGGTCGAAGGCCGCCCAGTCGGTCGTCATGGCTCGAAGCGCCATGAGAATAGCACAGGCCCCCGCCACAAGGAGGAGCGACGCTGGAGGCGGGCCAGGGGGTCCCGCCCGGCGGGCTCAGGGCAGGCGGACGATCGCAAACGGCCGACTGCCGCCCGTTCCGACACGGGTAACCCCGCCGCTCTCCAGGTCCACCACGGTGAGCGCGTCGTGGCCGCCGAGGGCGAACCCGCCGGTGAGAAACGCCCGGCGGCTCGCGCCGTCCAGCGCGACCTGTTCGT
>CAZDYT010000172.1:0-7542 GCA_964509395.1 uncultured bacterium | reverse complement strand
CGGCGCGCTTGCCGCCGGTCACGTCGCGATGCGCGGCCGGAGCCAGAGCAGCCCACCGAGCAGGACCAGGGTCGCGATCGTCACCACGGAGGTCATCTCCAGCGTTTCGGCAACCGCACGACCGACGAGCCCGTGCGCCGTCAGCCCGCCGATCACGAACGCGGCGAGCAGCACCCCTCCCGCGACGCGGCGCGTGCGCGCGTCCACCGGCGGCGAGCGCCACACCGCGAAGAGGAGTGTGTTGGGGAGCAGCAGCACGACCAGGTAGGCCTTCCAGGATACGGGCCCGAAGAGCGCGGCCACGATGAAGACGATGCTCCACTCGGCGAGCGCCCCCCACCCGTCCCCGCCCGAAGGCTCCCGGAACACGCGGAGCACGAGCACGGTCACCACGGCCAGGGACAGCGCGACGGCCACGAGCACGAGCGGCTCGCCGGACACCGGCAGCTCGTCGGCCCCCCGGACGCTGAACGGCAGCATGTGGTGGCCGAGGAACCGGTCCCACATCGCGAAGACCGACTGGTTCATCCGGCCGGCTCCCCAGCCGGCGGCGACCGCCGCGCGCCAGGCCGCGACGTAGTCCCAGAACCGGCTCCCGCCGAACACCAGGATCGGGCTCGCCGAGCAGGCGGCGGTCGCCAGGGCTCCGGCGAGCGCGGCGCGCCACCGCCGCCGGTAGGCGAGATAGAGGAGGAAGGCTCCCGGCATCACTTTGATCGCCGTGGCGAAGCCGAGGAGGATGCCCCCGGCGACCGGCCGGCGCGCCGCCGCGAGGTACAGTCCCCCCAGCGTGACGGTGAAGAGGACGAGGTTGATCTGCAGGTGTTCGAAGTTGCTGATCACGTACCGGCCCGTGAGGAGCAAGGGGACGAGGAGCTCCGGCGCGGCGAGGGAGAGCCCGGGGGTGTCGGCGCGGAGGCCGAGAGCGCGCCCGTACACGAGCCGGGCGAGCAGATGGATGACCAGTAGCAGGCAGGCGACGTTGAGCCCGAGCCAGCTGCCGCGGGCGAGGTACGGCGTGGGCGCTGCCAGCAGCGCGAGCGGCACGCAGAGGAGGCTGAAGAAGGGGGGCCACGTGTTGACGTGGGGCGGCGCCTCGGCGTAGATGTGGCGTCCTTCCAGGACGAGGTTTCCGACGACGAGGTAGCCGGCGAAGTCCCCGGGCCGACGAATCCAGGTGAAGAGGCCGACGACGGCCCCGAGGAGCAGGCCGCCGAGGAGGAGGCGGCGATGCTCGAGGCGCGTGAGCCAGTCGAGCCATTCAGCGACGAGCGTGGTGGAGCGCGGCAACGCCTCTGCCTTCCTTCGGAGGGGGCCTACGCCACCCTCCGACGGCCCTCCCCGCCGGCCACTTGGCGGGTGGGTCCGTTCGGGTTTGTTCATCGACGCCCCGGCCCGCGCACTCTGTCAAGCGCGCCGCCTCGCGAGCCTTCGGGTACAATCGACGCCGTGGAGGTGCCGCCCCCCGTCGCGCCGACCCGACGTGGCCGCGAGATCGCCGCCGGCGGTCTGATCGTCGCGATCGGGCTCGCCCTGTACCTGCCGGGACTCGGTCGGGAGATCCTGCGCCACCCCCTGGAAGCCAAGTACGCGCTCGTGGCGCGCGACATGCTCCGGGGCGGCCCGATGCTCGTCCCGCATGTCTTCGGCGAACCGTTCCCGGACAAGCCTCCGCTCTACTTTTGGGTCACGGCGACCCTGGGCTGGCTCAACGGCGGCGACATCGACGAGGTGACCGCGCGACTCCCAGCCGCGGCCGCAGCGCTCGCCGGACTCCTGCTCGTCTACCGCCTGGGCACGGAGCTCTTCGGGCCGCGGGCGGGGCTCCTCTCCGCCCTGATCCTCGCCACGAGCAACCTCTCCTTCTGGTACGCGCGGCAGGGCCACCCCGACCAGTTCCTCACGACGTTCGTCACGCTCGCGTGTCTCGGGCTCTGGCGAGGCTTCACGGCGACCACGCGCCGCGGCGCCGCGGGCTGGATGGCGGTCGCGTACGGAGGGATGGCGCTCGGCGTCCTGAGCAAGGGCTTGATCGGGCTCATCGTGCCGCTGCTGGCCGGGACCGCCTACCTGCTCGCGATCGGCCCTGCCCGCGCGCTCCCCCCGCGCCTCCGCCTCCTCCCCGGCCTCGGCGTGTTCCTCGCCGTCGCCCTGGCTTGGTATGGCCCCGCGGTCGCGCACTACGGTCGGAGCTACCTCTACGAAACCCTCATCCACCAACACTTCGTCCGGTACGCGCGCACGTGGTCGCACGCCGGTCCCTGGTACTACTACCTCGGCGAGTTTCCCGCAGGGTTCTTCCCCTGGGTCCTCTTCTTGCCGGGTGCGATCGTCCTGGGATGGCGTGCGCGGGGCCCGCGCCCCGGACAACCCGAGGAGACGGCCGCGCCCGCCGTGCCGGGGCTGCGGCCCTTCTTCTTTCCGCTCGGCTGGTTCGCCACGGGCTTCGTCTTCTTCAGCCTGGCCACAGGGAAGCGCGGCGCGTACCTCCTGCCCCTGTATCCCGCGGCCGCCCTCATGGTGGGCTGGCTCTGGGACCGGACGCTCGGCGGCCGAACGCCCACCCGCTGGACAGGCATCCCGCTCGGGATGCTCAGCGGCGCCGCCGCACTGCTCGCGGTCGGGCTGGCGCTCGTGCCCCGCCGGTTCATTCCGGGGCGCATGGTGGACACCCTCGTGCCCGCCGATCCCCGCCAGCTCACCGCCACGATCCTGCTCCTCCTCGGCGGGGCCGCGATCGTGTGGCTCCTCTCGCGCCGGGGCCCCGCAGCCGCCGTCTCCACGGCGCTCGTGGCCATTCAGTCCGTCCTGCTCCTGGCCGTCGCGACGATTCGCGCGCCCCAGTACGAGGCGCGGTACCCGATCCGCGACTTCGCCGCTCGGGTCCGGGCCGCGGTGCCGCCCGGCCAGCCCGTGCTGTCGCTCCTCGAGGACTACGACAACATCGTCGACTTCTACCTCCACCGCCCCTTTTTGCCGATCCACGAACCGGCGGACCTGTTGGCGGCGCGCGACACCGGCAAGCCCCGCTACGCGCTCGTCGACGGCGACGACCTGGCGCGGCTCACCCATCCCGGCGTGCGGGCGCTCGAGGAGACGCGCCTCGGCCCGAAGCGCGTGGTCCTGATCCGGCTCGATCCGGGACCCTGACGCCGGCCCGCGCGCGCTCAGCGCAGCCCGTTCGCCAGCCGGCGGCTTTCCGGGCGCCGCCTGAGCCAGATCGTCGCCGCCAGGCCGGCTGCCCCCCCCAGGCCGAGGAGCCCGTACGCCCAGCCCCACTCGGTGTAGGGCCGCCCCGTGTTCGTCACGTCGAGGACCGCACCGAACGCCCACTGGGCGATGGCGCCCGCACCGAAGCCGAGGAGCGAGCGGAGCGCCAGCGCCGAGCCCAGGACGTGCGGGGCCACGATCTCCGTGAGCCCGACCGAGAGCACGGGCGAGTCGCCGACCGAGCTGAAGCCGTAGACGAGCCCGACCAGGAGCAGCACCCAGAACGGCGCGGCGATCAGCCAGCCAAAGAGGAACGAGCACGCCGTGCTGACCGTGAGCATCCCGAGGATCACCGTCGTCCGGCCGAACCGATCGGAGAGGTACCCGGCGGTCGAGGAGGCCAGGAACCCCGTGACGTGAAAGAGGGCGGCGACCCGCGCGCCGCCGCCGGTGGCACGCCCGAGGTCGAGGCCCTCGCGCATGAGCGCGCTCGACAGGAACGCCGGCGTCCAGGCCCACATGCCGAGGAGCTCCCAGGAGTGAAACGTGTACGCGGCCATCAGGAGGAGCGCCCCGGGATTCTTCAGGACCTCGGAGCCGAATCCCTGCCCGGGAGCGCGCGGGTGAATGCGCGTCGGCATGTCCCGGACGGCCCAGGCGGCCATGCCCGCCGCGACCACGGGGCCGAGCGACGCCGCGACCAGCGCCGCCCGCCAGCTCCAGCGCGCCAGGACGGCGCCGCTCAAAAAGAGCGAGGCCGCATAGCCGACGGAGGTCGCGGCGAGGAAGAAGCCGGTCGCGCGGCCGCGCGTCACCGCCGGGAAGCGCTCCGCGAGGAGGATGAGGCCAGGAGTGTAGTTGCCGCCGATCATGAGAGCGGTCAGGCCGTAGAGCAGCGCCGCAGAGAGCGGCCCGTTCGAAAAGAGCGCGAACGCCATCGCCGCGGGCGCCCCCGCGAGGCTGGACCAGAGGAAGACCGGCCGCGCGCCGATCCGGTCGGCGAGCACGTTCCACCCCACGAGCGAGATCGCGTAGCCGATCTGGAACGCCGAGGCCACCGAGCCGGCGACCGCCGCCGACATGTCCCACTCCCGCTGCAGCACGGGGAGGACGGCAGCGTAGCTCGTGAAGACGAGCGCCATGAGGAAGCGCGAGAGACAGATGCTGGCCAGCCAGACCCCGTCCCCGCGCCGCTGCGCGGAGGCGGCGATCACCGGCGCGGTCGCACCCACGGCGGCCGGGCGAGCCAGCGGGTGGACAGCGGTCGTCCGCGGTGGCGCGGCTGCGGCAACGGCACCGGGGGCGCCGGGCTACTGCCGGATCTGGGCCGAGGGTCGGTAGCCCCGCGGGCCGAGCGGGATGATCCCGCCGTCCACGAACAGGGTGGACCCCGTCGTGGCCTTGGCGTCGGCCGCGAGGTAGACGGCGGCCTCGGCCAGGTCCTCCACCGCGGGCAGGTCGGGGGTCGAGACGGCGCGGCGCCCCTCCTCGAACACCTCGGGCGGCCAGTCGGCGAAGCCGGTGTTGACCAACCCGGGCGCCAGGTTGTTGACCCGGATCGCCGGGCCGAAGGCGCGCGCGAGCGACCTGGTCAGGGTGTTGAGCGCCGCCTTCGACGCGCAGTAAGCCATGGACGAGCCCATTCCGTGGAAGGCGGCGACGGACGTGACGTTGATGATGACCCCGCGCCCCCGGCGTTGCATCTGGGGGATCGCGTGCTTGATGCAGTACCAGGCGCCGAGGAGGTTCACGCCCAGGGTCTTCTGCCAGATCTCGTCGGTCAGCGCCTCGAGCTCCGCGTGAGGTGTCCGCCTGGTCCAGCCCGCGTTGTTGACCAGGACATCGAGCTGGCCCCACTCCTTCACGACCGCCTCCACCAGCCGCCGCGCGTCCGCCTCCTTCGAGACGTCAGCCTGGACTGCCATCGCCTGGCCTCCGGAGGCCTTGATCTGCCGGACGGTGTCCTCGGCCTTGTCTCGGGACTTGGAGTAGTTCACGGCCACCTGTCCCCCCTCGCGGGCGAAGGCCAGCGAGATGCCACGTCCGATCCCGGTCCCCCCGCCTGTGACGAGCGCCACCTGTCCCTTGAGTCTCACACCGATCCTCCATCTGGTCGCCGCGGCTTCGGCCTTCGGGCCGCCGCGCCCTGCCGGCTAGGACGCTTGTTCGCCCACAGTCTGCACGAACGTGTCAGGGTTAGCCATGGGACTCTCCCGCCGTGGCCGAGACCCGAGCAGCCCTAGGACGCAGGGAGGAGCTGAGCCGAGGCGTACTCCCTGTACGTTGAGGCTCGGCGACGACCGAGGACGCCGGGCTGCGACGGGGATCGGCCACGGCACTAGGAGCCTGTCGGAGAACCCGCGCCACTCGCGAAAGAACTACCGCAACGCCTCAAGGTGTTCCGCTCCGCGCGCCGGCTTCGCCGGCGCAACCCCTCCTCAGGGGAGGTCCGGAAGGGGGGCGGAGCCCCCCTTCCGGGTGACCTAGGACTGCCGTTCGTGAACGATGAGGGGCACGCCCCGCGTCGCGCCCGGACCGAGGACGAGCCCCACCGCCTCCCGCCGGAACGAGAGCCCCTTCGCCTCGAGCCGGGCGGCGACACCGCCCAGGTCGCCCGTCGCCAGGCGCAGCAGGGAGAGTCCGGGCTTCCCCGAGGTCGTCGTGGCCGAGGAGAGCTGGAGCGCGACCTCACCACCCCCGAGCTGCGCCACCAACCACTCGGGATGTGACATCAGGATCGGCAGGCCGAAGAGATCGCGGTAGAGGTGGGTCGAGCTCTGCACGTCCTCGGCGATCAGGTGGACCGCCGTCACCGTGAGCGGCGCCTTCGGGGAGGTCCCCGGCTCGGTCGGCGTCGCCATCTCGATCAGGATGCCCGCGCACGCCCGCGGGTGCACGAACGCGATCAGCCCGGCGAGCCCCTTGCGCGGCTTGGTGTCGATCATCTCGACTCCCGTGCCGAAGAAGCGCTTGACCTCGCGCCCGACGTCGTCCGACTCGAAGCAGAGGTGGTGCAGCCCCTCGCCCCGTCTCGCCAGGAACCGCCCGACGGGGGTGTCCGGTCCCGTCGGCTCCAGCAGCTCGACCTCGCACGAGCCGCACGCGAGCAGCGCGGCCCGCACGCCCTGATCCTTCACCTCCGCCTCGCGGATCAGCGGCAGGCCGAGGGTCTCGCGCCAGAAGGCGAAGCCGCTGGCCAGGCTCTGCACGGCGACGCCGACGTGGTGCACGCGCTTGATCACGGCCTACTCGTCGTAATGGTAGGTGATCTCGCTGAACGTGTCCGTCGGGAAGATCCAGACGAACCGGAGCGGGCGCGCGCCGGTGTTCCGCGTTCGATGTCGCGCGTTCGGCGGGACGTAGAGCGCGGTGCCCGGGCCGACCGGCGTCACGGCGTCGTCGATCTGGGAGACGCCTTCGCCGTCCAGCACGTAGTAGACCTCGCCGGGCGCGTGGTGATGCAGGAGGAGCGACGCGCCCGGCGGGATCTCGCAGGTGCCGACCGTGAGGGCCTTCGAGGGTGTGCGCTCACCGCCGACGAGGAGCTTCCAGCGGATCGGGCTCCCGGCGCGGAGGGCCGGGTCGGTCCAGCTCTCCCACCGGCATTCGGCCTCCTGCACGACGGCGGGTCGGAGGCTCATCGAATGACGGCGCCGGTCAGGCCCGCCATCGCGTCTTCGATGCGGGGCCGATGAAGCGGCACGAGGTCCGGGGGGAGCGCGTCGGGCGCGAACCAGCCCACCGCGACGGTCTCGCCGGGAGCCGGCCTGGGCTCGCCACCGCGGAGGTCGCCCTCGAAGCAGAGATTCACGTAATGCCAGACGCGCCCGTCCGGATAGCGGACGATCTGGAGCCGCGGGTCGGAGTAGACTCCGATCAGCCGCTGGACCGCGATCTCGTAGCCGGTCTCCTCGCGCACCTCACGTTGGATCGCGGCGGTCACGGTCTCCCCGATCTCGACGGACCCTCCCGGAAGACCCCACTGGCCGCTGTCCGCGCGCTGCATGAGGAGCAGCCGGCCGTCATGGACGACCACGGCCGACACGCTCGGCCGGATCGCCTGGGCTTTCGACCAGTCCCGCTCGATCTCCATGATGCCTCCCAAAGCTACTCCAGGGCCGTCGCAATTTCAAATCTCGGAGTCGAGCGCCAGAGCCCGACGGTGGACTCCAGCGGTCCCTCGCAAAGGCCCAGCGGCAAGCCGATGCGCCCCTTTGGGGGGAGGCAGGCCCGATGCGTTCGCCGGCCGATCAAGGCCGGGACGTCCGCGAGGCCAGAGGCCGAGCGCGTCACGGCCGAGATGGACAAGGCGAACGCCCCGGCTTTGCCGGG
>CAZDYT010000171.1:0-7547 GCA_964509395.1 uncultured bacterium | reverse complement strand
CCCTCGACGACCGTGAAGCGCGGATCCTTCCGCAGCTCGGTCACGTGCTCGGGACCGAGGCCGAACAGCGAAGCGTCGACGTCTCCCGCCTTGAGCGCGGCCAGAGCCGCGTTGGGATCGGCGATGAAGCGGAAGGTCACGCGCTCGAGCTTCGGCAGGCCCTTGACGTGGTACTCGGGATTGCGGGTGAGCGCGATGCGGTCGCCGCGCACCCACTCGCCGAAGCGGAACGGCCCGGTCCCCACGGGCGCGCTCTTGAGCGTCTCCACCGTCTCCCGGGGATAGATCACCGAGCCCTGCCGCGCCAGGTTGAGGAGGAAGTTCGCGTTCACGCTCTTGAGCGCGAAGGTGATCGTGTAGTCGTCCTTGACGATGATCTCGCCGATGGCCGCGTAATACCCGGGGTAGGGGTGCTTGGTCTCCGGGTTCATCGCCCGCTCGAAGACGAACCTGACGTCCGCGGCCTTCAACTCCCGCCCGTTGTGGAAGCGCACCCCGCGCTTGAGGAAGAAGGTGTAGTTCCGGTTGTCGCTGGTGTGCCAGCGCTCGGCCAGCCACGGCACGATCTTGCCGTGCCGGTCGATCTTCACCAGGCCCTCCTGCATGTTGTAGAAGACCACGCCGGCGGTGGCCGAGGCGGGGGTCGCCGTGAGGTCCAGTCCCGGCGGCTCCGCCGCCACCTGCACGACGAGACTGGCCGGCGGCTGCGCGCCCGCGGCGAGGGTCGAGAGCACCGCGATGGCGACGACGAGCAAGGGGACGAGGACTCTTCGGGGCATGGAGGCACCTCCGGTTGCGCCGATTCTAATCAAACAAGGTTGGACCGGAACGAGGAATATTCGTTATTGTAGGGCGTCATGCCTGCGCTCCTTCGGCGCGTGTGGGAGGGGTGGAAGCGTCTCGGGCGGAAGATCGGCGACTTCCAGGCCCGCGTCCTCCTCACCCTCTTCTACTTCGTGATCCTGGCCCCGTTCGCGGTCGTCGTCCGCTGCACGGCCGATCCGCTCGGACTCAAGCGGGGCGGCGGCTGGCACCCGGTGGGCCGCGAGGCCGATCCGCTCGAGCGGGCACGGCGGCAGTTCTGATGGACGTCCTCGGGATCTCCTGCTACTTCCACGACGCCGCCGCCGCCCTGCTCCGGGACGGTCGGCTGGTCGCCGCCGCCGAGGAGGAGCGCTTCACCCGCAAGAAGCACGACTACGAGTTCCCCCACCGTGCCATCGACTTCTGCCTGCGGAGCGCTGGCATCGCCGGCGCCGACCTGGACTGGGTGGTGTTCTTCGAGAAGCCGTTCGTGAAGTTCGAGCGGCTCCTGCTGACGAGCCTCCAGACCTTCCCCCGCTCCCACGCGGTCTTCCGGGAGGCCATGGTCGCCTGGCTGGGTGACAAGCTCTGGATCAAGCACCTGATCCAGCGGCGGCTCGGGGTCCCCGCGGACCGCATCCTGTTCAGCGAGCACCATCTCTCCCACGCCGCCAGCGCCTTCTTCTGCTCGCCCTTCGAGGAGGCGGCCATCCTCACCGTCGACGGGGTGGGGGAGTGGACGACGGCCAGCATGGGGGTGGGTCGCGCCACCCAGATCTCCCTCCTCAAGGAGATCCGCTTTCCCCACTCGCTCGGGCTCCTCTACAGCGCCTTCACGGCATTTCTGGGTTTCGAGGTGAACGAGGGGGAGTACAAGGTGATGGGCATGGCGCCCTTCGGCCGGCCCCGCTACGTCGACGACGTGCGGAAGCTCCTCCGCGTCTCCGCCGACGGGAGCTTCGAGCTGGACATGGATTACTTCGCCTTCCACCGCTCGCGGTCGCAGACCTACAGCGGTAAGTTCGTGGAGCTGTTCGGGCCGCCCCGCGACCCCCGGGCCTACTTCTTCACCCCGGCCAGCGGCTACCCTGCCTACTTCGGGCCGCGGCCGGCCGACTTCGACGCCCGGGCCCGCGAGAACCAGCACTACGCCGACGTCGCCGCCAGCATCCAGGTGGTGACGGAGGAGGCGCTGCTCACCATGGCCCGGGCGCTCCAGCGGGAGACCGGCCTGCGGCGCCTGTGTCTGGCCGGCGGCGTCGCCCTCAACAGCGTGGCCAACGGCCGGATCCTCCGCGAGACCGACTTCGACGAGCTCTACGTCCAGCCGGCGGCCGGCGACGGCGGGGGCGCGGTCGGGGCGGCGCTCTGGGCCTATCATGCCGTCCTGGGGAAGCCGCGCGGCTTCGTCATGGAGCACGCCGCCTGGGGCGAGGCGCACGGGCCCGACGCCATCGAAGGCTTCCTGCGGCGGGAGAACATCCCCTACGAGCGGCTGGAGGACGAGGAGAAGCTCATCGCCTGGGTGGTGGACCGGCTCCAGGCCGGCCGGGTGGTGGGCTGGAGCCAGGGCCGCTTCGAGTGGGGTCCCCGAGCCCTCGGGCACCGCTCGATCCTGGCCGACCCGCGCCGCGCCGACATGAAGGACCTCGTCAACACCAAGATCAAGTTCCGGGAGCCGTTCCGGCCGTTCGCGCCGTCCGTGCTGGCCGAGCGGGCGGAGGAGTACTTCGCGCTGCCCGACGCGGCCCGCCATTATCCCGCCCGCTTCATGCTCTACGTGGTCGACGTCCGGGAGGACAAGCGCGCGGTGGTGCCCGCGACCACCCACGTCGACGGCACCGGACGCCTGCAGACGGTGCGCCGCGAGACGAACCCCCGCTACTATCGGCTGATCGAGGCGTTCGGCGAGGCCACCGGCGTGCCGGTGGTGCTGAACACCTCCTTCAACCTCAAGGGTGAGCCCATCGTCAACTCCCCGGTCGAGGCCTACCGCACTTTCAGCCGCAGCGGGATGGACGCCCTGGTGCTGGGCGATTGCGTGATCGAGAAGCCAGCGGAGAAAAACTGAGGATGCGACTGATCGAGAGACTCACCAGCCGCCTGGGCATCGCGGGCGAGCTGCTCGTCTTCTTCTGGCAGTACAAGTGGTGGTGGCTCACGCCGATGATCCTGGCTCTGCTCCTGGTGGGCGCCCTCGTGATCTTCGCCCAGTCGAGCGCCATCGCCCCCTTCATCTACACGCTCTTCTGAGGTCGGCCGCGCCCCGGGGCGCCGGGGGACGGAGACGAGGTGAGGCCTCGGCCTGCCTGTCCGCCCGGCGGCCGCCGCGTCCGAGTCCGCCATCCTCTCGCGAAAGGTCTCGCGAAGATCCGGCTCGATCCGGATCCCGTCGATGGCCAGGCTCGCGTGACCGGTGGCCTCGACCTCGAAGGCCACCCGGGCGCTCTGGTCGTCGTGGACGAACGGCAGCACGATCTCTGCAAAGCCCTCACTCGCCGCCAGATCCCTGCTTGTGACCGGGCGTGATGCGAGGAGGCGTCCGGCCGCGGACACCCGGAGGGTCGCGAGCGGCTCCAGCCGGGCCCAACCCCAGGCACGGAGGGCGAACCGGGCGCGGTAGGCCCCCCGGGCGATATACGTGCCAGGGAGCCCGTAGATGTAGGGGCCGTCGACGATGACCCCCGCGGGCTGTTTCTCCTTCTCGAAAGCGACGCTGAGCCCTCCCGACGCCGCCGGATCGCGGACGATGCGGCCATACCGCAGGACGAGGTGCTCCGCCTCGAACTCCTCGCCCAGAGCGGAGCTCAGGAGTGATGGCTCGAGGCCCGTGGCTTGCCGGAACACGCGCTCCCATGTCCCGGGCGGGGTATCGGTTTGCCCAAGCCGCCGATACTGCTCGAGGACCTCGGGGGCCTCCGCAGCCAGTCGCTCGACCACCCGCCGAGCCTCCCCGACTCGACCGACCTTGCGATAGGCCCCGGCGAGCAGGAACTGAAGCTCGCGATCGGAGGGGGTCGCCCCGGCGGCACGCTCGAGGTACGGTATCGCTGCCTCCCAGCGGCCCCATTCCGTGTAGGCCTCCCCGATCTCACGCGCCCCGCTACGGAGTTGAACGAGGGCCTGGGTCCCCTCGTATACGAGTCCGACCTCGAAGCGATAAAGCGCCGGGCGCGTCGGAAGCACCCACCGGGGTCGAAACCGGATCGCTCGCCACTCATCCGGCTGGAGCGACAGGGTCTTGCTCGTCCACCCGACCCGGACCCGCACCACGCTCCGCCCGGGACCGTTGAGGACGAAGACGACGACCTCATCCACCGGCTCGTGGCCCACGAGGGTCGCGGTGTAGCGTTGGGCCCCAGAGAGGTGGATCGTTCGATCATCCCGGTCATAGGGCCCTGCGTCCAGGAAGGAGACGCCCGCATTCCACTTCGCGTCGTAGGGCCGCGGCAGGAGAAGCCGGGGTAATGGTTGATTCCGGCCGAGCTCCGTCGAGTAAATGTCGATGGTCGGGTCGACGAAGCCGAGCGGGACCAGCGCGAAGGACCTAACCAGGTTTGCCTCCTGCCGGAGCGCGCCGAAGAACGCGAGGATCTGGCGGGTCAGCTCCTTCGGAAACCGCTCCGGATGGTCGAAGTAGCGCTGGTGCTCGAGGGAGCTCGTGACCAGGAAGTCCGCCTTTGCGGCCTCGAGGCGGAAGGGCTCCCGCGAGTCGAAGAAGGTGAGGTTCGGCCACTCGTCCAGGCCAACCGGATAGTAGCCCTCGACCGCGACCCTCGCGCTCCGGGGAACATGGGCTTCCAGCCATCGCCCTGCGAGGACCCGGGTGTCTGGGAGGCTGAGCAGGATTCCTTGCCACGCGGACTGGAGGAGAGCCGTCCCGAGGAGGGCTCCCACGGTCAGCCCAAGCGCAACGCGGGCCGGCCTCAGGCGACGACCCGCCTGCCACCATTCGACGGTAGCCCGACCCACCATCACGGCCCCCACGGGCAACAGGAACACGAGGAACCGCTCGTCGAACCAGGGAATGACGGCGGCTGCTGCGAAGCCGGGAAGCAACAGGGACAGAACGACGAGGTCGCTTCGGCCGTGGCGCCACAGGCCGTAGGCCGTACCGGCTGCCACGGCCGCCACGTACCCGACGCCAAGCCAATCGACGAGCACGCCGAACGCCGCCAGGGCGCCATCGGAGAATCCCCCCACGTGTCCGGCTAGACCAAGCAGACGCGAGCCGAACCAGAATGCAGCCAACCCCGGTGAGCCAAACTGCACGCGCAAGAACAGCGGCAACGCGAGCAAACCTACCGCCACGAGCGCCACGATGCCCACCCAGGCACGGACGCCTCGAACCCGAATCACGGCAAGGACCGATGCGGTGAGGAGTGGAGCAGCGATCGCGAAGCCCGCCGGCTTCAGAGCGGCCGTGACCGCCGCAGCGAGTCCGGTCAGCAGGAACACGAGCACGGTGGGGCGCTCCGCGATCCTGAGGCAGCCCAGGAGCGTCAGCACGAGGAAAAACACCATCGGCACGTCGCGGTAGGGATAGTGGGAGTGGAAGCTGTGGAGCGGGCAGACGGCGAAGAACGCCGCAGCCAGGAGCCCGGCGGGCCGGCCATACGCGTAGGCCCCCACGACGTAAACGGCGGGGACCGTCGCCGTGCCGAGCATGGCGGTGACGAGGCTGCTCGTCGCCGCGATCAGCCCGAAGCTCCAGGCCGGCGGGTAGCCCACGAAGCGGCCCACGGCGTCAACGACTCGCATCGCGAGGACGAGCAGAAAGTTGTACGTGGCGCCGAATTGGGATTCGCCCCACGCGGCTCCCAGGTAGTGGTGCCAGGCGTCGTGAACCGCGGCGTCCGCGTCGGGGTGGTAGATGAAGCCGTCGCGGAGGCCGTGGAGGATGCCCCAGAAGCGGAGCAGCGCGCCGACGAACACGATCAGCGCGAGGTGAGTCCAGTGGCACCGCAGGACCAAGGTGCCTCTTCGGACGGCGCTGGACGACGCGAGCGATCGCCAGCCGATGCTGAGCGCCTCACGACCCGCTGCCACCAAGGGACGCGCCATGGCTACAAGAGGACGGCGCCTGCGGGCCCCTTACGTTCCAGCCGGTGGCTGGAAGCTCGCGTGGTCATTTTCGGCTATTATCCCCGAGAGCGCACGGCTGGGAACAGGGAGATCGAGGAGAGGTTGACCAGGATCCTCATCGCGCGCGGTCTGGCGCTGGCGCTCTGGGGGGTCGCCCTCGTCCAGGCCGCCCTCGGCCCGGCCCTCGAGGTGGGTCGCGCCGACGCCGACGCGTCAACGCCCTGGTCGGAGCGCTTCCGCGAGGAGCTGCGCGACGTCGCGGTGGATCTCGCCGGACCGGATCGCGTGCTTCCGGGGGTGCTCCCCGGCCCCCTCGATGCCTGGGGAGGCCAGAGATCGCACGGGGTGATCCTCGCCTTCATGCTCTCGCCTCCGGAAGACCTCCGCCTCAGGCTGACCGCCCGCGAGACCCACGACCGCTACCCGCCGCGCCTCCGGATCGCCACAGAGCGGTGGGCCACCGACCTGGCGACGATCCGCGGGACCGGGCGTCCCCCCACCCAACCCGGGACCCCGTCGACCTACACCGTGCGGATCCCGGCGCAGGCGCTCGCTGCGGGGCCACGGCAGACGCTGACGATCAGCACCGCCGAGGGATCCTGGATCGCGCCCGCCTCCGTGGAGCTGGTCACGGCCCGCCGGGCCCTCCGCCTGGGCGAGCTCCGCCAGCGAGGATCGCTCCCCCGAGCGGCCGTCCTCTCGCTCACGCTGGCGCTCGCCGCCGCAGGGCTGGCCGGCGCCCGGAGTCGTCTCGGCGGGCTCCCCCGTCCGGCGGCGGCCGCCGACGCGTTCGCCGTGCTCTTCGCGGCCGCGCACTTCGTGGCCCCCTCCTCGGGCGTCGCCTGGGGCCTCGTCGGGCAGGAGGCGTTCCCCCGCTGGGTGCACCTCGCCGCCGCGACGGCGCTGGGCGCGCTTCTCATGGGGGCTGTGCCCGCCAAGCGGTTGGCTGCTGCCCGGAGCCGCCTCGCGGCCCTCCCTGCGGGGCTCGGGTTCGGGCTGCTCGCGGCGGCCGCGGTCCCGCTCTTCTGGCTGCTTCGCACGTACGAGGATACGCCCGACGCCGCCACCTGGGTGCGGCTCGTGCCCGAGGGCGCCTTCTTTCCGCGCGAGCCGCTGGCCACGTGGCTCCAGCACCTCTTCTGGCTCGGGCCGGGTCGGCTCCTGGGGAACCCGCGCGAGGCCCTGGCGCTCCTCTCCTGCCTGGCGGGGGCGGTGTCCGTCTTCTGTCTCCTCCGGCTCGCCCGGCTCCTCGGCCGGGAGGACGGGTGGATCCTCTTCGGCCTGGCCGCGAGCGCCTATGGGAGCCTCCAGCTCTTCTTCGGCCACGTGGAGACGTACCCGCTCCTGGTCGCGGCGCAGTTCGCCTACCTGCTGGTCGCCCTCCTCGCTCTCCAGAGCCGGGGCTCGCCGGTCCTGCCGGCGCTGGTCTACGGCCTGGCCGTGGCGCTGCACCTCTCGGCGGCCTGGCTGGCGCCGTCCTTTCTCGTCCTCCTGGTCCTGCTCTGGCGCGAGCGTCCTGCCCGCCTCACGGGGCGGCATCTCCTGGCCGTCCCCGGGGCGGGCGCCCTGGTCCCGTTCCTCACCCTCGCCACGGCGGCGGCGGCCCGCTACGGCGGCGAGCCCCGCCTGCTCCTCGACGCCTTCCAGAGCTCGCTCAA
>CAZDYT010000170.1:6362-7589 GCA_964509395.1 uncultured bacterium | reverse complement strand
GACCCGCGCGTCCTCCCGGGGCTTCGCCTGCGAGGGGAACCACGGGACGTCGCAGTCCACGACGAGGATCGCGTCCGCCTCGGCGAGGGCGGGATGCGCGCGGCTGGCGACCCCGTACCCGAGGTGACACGGGTGATGCGCCGGAAAGTTCATGTGGGTCGGGACGGCCTCGACGACACCGATCGCGCCCGCCTCCGCGAGCGCCACCAGGCCCTCGACCGCGGCGGGGACCCGCCCGGCCGAGGTGGTGACGATGACCGGCGCCGCGGCCGTCGCGAGAATCTCGGCCGCCTCCTCGATCCGCGCGGGATCCGGGAAGCGGCGGCTCTCGACCTGGCGGCGCGCCGGCGAGGCGATCGTGATCTCGCCGAGCGGCTGCGCCAGCACCTCCCGGGGGAGCATGAGATAGACGGGGCCGCGCGGCTCCGCCATCGCGATCTCGAGCGCCCGGTCCACGACCGCCTCGAGCTGGACCGCCTGGCGCAGCTCGTAGTCCCACTTCACGTACTCCCGGAGCATGCCGGCCTGGTCGAAGGCCTCCTGCGCCCAGTGGATGTGGGTATCCCGGGCCCCGCGGAGCCCGCCCTCCTCGGTGATGGGGGTCCGCCCGGCCGTGAAGAGCACCGGTGTCTGGGTCCGCGCCGCGTTGATGATCGCCCCGATCGCGTTGGCGGTGCCCACGGTCACGTGGACCATCACCACCTGGGGCCGCCCGGTGACCGCGTAGTAGCCGTGGGCCATGGAGACCGCCACGTACTCGTGCGGCACGACCAGCGGGCGCGGGGTCGTCTTCCCCTCCGCCGCGAACTTCGCGAAGCCGTCCACGATCGAGGCGAAGTCGGTCCCGGCATTCCCCAGGAAGACCTCGACCCCACGCTCCCGCAGGATCTCGAGATACGCCTGCGCGACGGTCTCGACGCGGATCGTCTTGGCCGACATCAGTCAGTCCTCCAGGCGGTAGCTCGCCGGGTCCGGCTTGTAGGCCCGCGGGAGCCAGAGCGGGCGGCGCAGGTTCCCCGGACCCGGCGCCGGGCGCGCGAGGTTCAGCCAGCGACGGTAGACGGCGTGCGCCTTCTCGGTGTCGACCACGACGTCACCGTAGCGGTCGTCCACCCCCGCGCGCTCGACGCGCACCTTCTGGTGCCAGCAGTGCTGGCCGCTGACGGGGTCGGGCTGGACGGGGAAGGTCAGGTTCTGGTGGACGCCGGCGTCCTCCCAGAAGATCCG
>CAZDYT010000170.1:0-6262 GCA_964509395.1 uncultured bacterium | reverse complement strand
CGGGTTCGAGTGGGAGATCTCGTAGAGCCACTTCGCGTTGCCCGAGCGCGTGTGGATGAGGGTCGGCAGCCGGAAGGTCGGCAGGAGGAGGAACTCGTTCCGGGCGCGGTTGAGCTGCGACCAGTGGACGTGGCTCCGGATGTAGCCGGGGAGCGCGTACTCCGGCCACTTCCACTCTCGGAGCGTTTGGGAGTAGAACTCGAGCTTCCGCGAGGGCGTGGGGAAGCCGACCATCGGCCGGCCGTCCACTTCCGCGCCGATCGCCGTGCCGCCCTTCGCGATCACGCCGGTGACCGGATCCACCGTCGCCCCCTCGAGCTCGGCGGGCGCGAGCGTTTGCTCGTGCGTCCGGTAGACGCCCTCCTCGACGAGGAACGCCCCGTATTTCCGCATGTAGGCGAGTGGCGCCAGGCCGTCCTTCGCCGCCGCCTCCGGCAGTCCCGGCACGGAGTGCTCGAAAATCCAGCGGTAGAAGTCGTCGACCGTGAGCTTCTCCCCGGGCCGGTAGGGGGACTCGAAGTACGTCCGGATCCCCAGCGTGCCGTCCGGGTCCACGCGCCAGGAAAGCTCGATCCAGAACTCGTCCTCCTCCCAGACCTCGCCGATTCCCGCGGCCGCGTGCGCTTCCCAGGTCGTCGCGAACGCGCGGCCCCGCTTCTCGAGCGCCACACGCAGGACGGGCTGGCGGAAGCCGATCCAGCGCGCGGCGTGGGTCTCCTGGCTCATGAGGTCGTGGCGCTCGGAGGCGTGTCCCATCGGGAGCACGTAGTCGGCGAACCACGCGGTCTCGCTCCAGATCGGGGTGAGGCAGGCGTGGAGACCGACCTTCGTCCCGTCGGTCAGCGCCTCGATCCACGAGAGCCCGTCGGGGTTCGTCCAGACGGGATTGTAGACCCGCGTGAAGTAGACGTCGAGCTTCCCGCGCCCCTCCTTGAGGAAGTGCGGGAGCAGGAAGCTCATCTCGAAGAAGGCGAGCGGGTACTCCCGCGGGTAGAGGAGCTCGCTCCAGACCCTGGGGGGCGGCGGCATGAGGGGCGGCGCAGGGATCGCCTTGTGGTCGAAGCTCGGCGCCGTCCCCCCCGGGGTCGCCACCGCGCCGACGAGCACCACGACGAACTCGAGCGCGCGCGCGACCTGCCAGCCGCCGAGGTTGCCGGCGGCCGCGTTCCGCCAGACGTGCGTCGCGAGCGCCCCGCCGGCCCGGCCGATCTCCCGCGCCACCTCGACGATCGTCGCTGCCGGGACGCCCGACTCCCGCTCGGCGAACTCCGGGCTGTACTCCGCGTACAGCTCGGGGAGGAGCGCCTCGAAGGTCTCGAACGTGCAGGGGCGGTCCGGGTGCTCCTCGCGGAGGTACTCCGCCCAGTTCACCCAGCGGCGGAGGAACTCGCGATCGTAGAGCCGCTCCCGGAGGAGCACCTGGCACAGGGCGAGGAGGAGCGCCGCCTCGGTGCCCGGCCACGGCGAGAGCCACCAGTCGGCCATCGAGGCCGTGTTGGAGAGGCGCGTGTCGACCACGCAGACCCTGGCCCCGCGCTTCTTCCCCTCGATGATCCGCTGGGCGTGGGGGTTGAAGTAGTGGCCCGTCTCGAGGTGGGAGGAGAGGAGCAGGATGAAGCGCGCGTTGGCGTGGTCGGGCGAGGGGCGGTCGTAGCCGTGCCAGAAGGCGTAGCCGGCGCGCGCGGAGGCGGAGCAGACGTTGGTGTGGGAGTTGTGGCCGTCGATCCCCCAGGCGTGAAGGATGCGCTGATGGTAGACCAGCTCGTGGCCCGGCCGGCCGACGTGGTACATGATCTCGCGGCGGCGGCCCTCGACGAGCGCCGTGCGGATCCGGGCGGCGATGTCGTCGAGCACCTCGTCCCAGCTTACCCGCTGCCACTGCCCCGCCCCGCGCGGGCCGACGCGCTTGAGGGGGTAGCGGATCCGCTCCGGGTCCTCCACCTGGTTGAGGGTCGCCGGGCCCTTCGCGCAGTTCCGGCCCCGGCTCCCGGGGTGCTCGGGGTTGCCCTCGAACTTCTGGATCTTCAGGGTGTCCCGATCCACGTAGGCGAGGAGCCCGCAGCCGGCCTCGCAGTTGAAGCAGATCGTCGGGATGAGCTGGTAGCGACGCGGGACCTTCTTCGGCCACGCCGCCGGGTCGTACTCCTCCCAGTCGTCCCACCGCGCGGCGGGCGGATAGCTCTGAAGGCCGCCGGCGAGAGGCGCGAGGGTCTGGGCGACGGGGTGCAGCGGCTCACGAGCGGGCATTCACCAGGTTCTCCGTTAGCTCAGCGGAACCGCCTGCCCCGCTTCCACCCAGCAGGCTTCCCACCGGTAGAGCCCGGCCAGCACCAGGAGGCTCGCGATGCGGGCCGTGAGCGGCAGCGCGGGCAAGAGGAGGAGCGCCGGAATCAGGTGCCCGAGGACCACGACCTCGCCCCAGAACCGGTGGCGCCGGGGGCCATGGGTGATCAGGCGCGCCGCCGCCGCGGCGTCCACGTTCGCGTGCGGCGTGAACAGCTCTGCCAGGATGAGGAGCAGATTCGCGCCGAGCCCCGTCAGGCAGAGCCCGCGGAGCGCCGCGGACGGCGCGTGCGTCAGCAGCGCCGCAGCCGCGCCGGCGATGACGGCCGCGACCAGCAGGTGGGGCAGGACGAGCGGACTCTGCCAGAAGTCGCGGCCTTCCGCCTGGGCGAAGAGGAAGGCGCTGTACCCCGCGGCCGCGAGCGCGAGCGCGATCAGCGGCACGGCAAGAACGAGAAGGACGGCGGATCGCCCCGCGAGGCTCGCCAGGAACCAGAGCCCTGCCACCAGGCCGAAGGCCATGAGGATCCACGCGCCCCAGACGAGCCACGACCGGGGGTTCGGCTTGAGGATGATGTAGTGGAAGCGATCCGGCCGCTTGAGGTCGGTGACGAGGAGGATCGTCGTCGCGAGGAGGAGCACGAGCGCGACGGCGGGGAGCGCCAGGCCCGAGGCCGGCGGCCACCCGGCCAGCGTCCCGAGCCCCGCGATGAGGGCCGCCCCCGCGGCGATCGACTTCGTCCAGAGGTACGCGCCGACGCGCCGCCCCCAGGGCCGGGGCTCGTGCGGCACGTCGTACACGGTCCGGCCGAGCGCCTCCACCGCCTTCGGAGTCGCCCGAGCCCGGGTCGGCGCCCCGGCGTCCGGCGCCACGAGCGACGCGAGCGACAACCCGTCACCCGCCCGCTGACCCCAGAGGTGGGCCTCGCTCGGCCGCTGGAGCGACGGAGTCAGCGCCGCCCCGTCGGCCCCCACGTAGAAGAGCTTCGGCCGGGTCCCCTGCTCCGGCTTGCGGACGAGGACCTGCTCCCGCGCGATCACCCGCGCGACCTCGCTGGCGGGATCGTCGAGGTCGCCGGCCAGAATGGCGCGCGCGGGGCAGACGATCACGCAGGCCGGCTCGAGCCCGCGCTCGATCCGGTGGGCGCAGAAGTGGCACTTGGCCGCCGTGTGGGTCTCGGGGTCGATGTAGAGCGCGTCGTAGGGGCAGGCCTGCATGCACGACTTGCAGCCGATGCAGCGCTCCCGGTCGAAGTCGACGATGCCGTCGGGGCGGCGGTAGAGCGCCACGGTCGGGCAGATGGTGACGCACGGGGCGTCGTCGCAGTGGTTACAGCGGAGGACGGCGAAGTAGCGGCGCGTGTCGGGGAACTCGCCCTTCTCGATGTACTTGACCCAGGTCCGGAAGGCGCCGAGCGGGACTCCGTTCTCCTCCTTGCAGGCCACCGTGCAGGCGTGACAGCCGATGCAGCGGGTCTGGTCGATCACGAAGCCGTAGCGCATGAGCCGGCCGCCCCCGTCACTCGATCAGCTCATCTGCCCGCAGCCGCAGCGAGGGCGGGATCGTGAGCCCGAGCGCCTTGGCGGTCTTCATATTGATCACCAGCTCGAACTTCGTGGGCTGCTCGACGGGCAGATCGGCGGGTCGAGCGCCCTTCAGGATCTTGTCGATGTAGACTGCGGCCCGGCGAAACAGGTCGGGCACGCTCGGATGGTACGACATCAGCGCCCCGAGGGCGACCGGCTCCCGCCAGCAGCCCACCGCGGGCAGCCGGCGGCGCGCGGCGAAGTCGAGCACGGGCCGATCGCCAAGACCCGAGAAGCACCAGACGAGCGCGTCCGGGCGCGCTCGCTCGATCGCCGCGAACGCTCCCACGAGATCGTCCGACTGGCGCACGGTCACGATGTGGAGCGCCAGCTTCAGCTGCCGAGCGGCCGACTCCATCGCCGCCCAATAGGCGAGGGCGGTAGCCCTGGGGTTGGCGGGGTCCGCGTCCCACAGGACCGAGACGCGCGACATCCCCGGCATGGCCTCCTTGGCCAGCTCGAGCCATTTGCCGCCCAGCTCGGGCCCGGCGTCCCACGTCAGCCCGGTGAGGTTCCCGCCCGGCCGCGCGAAGCTCGCGACAAAACCCGCAGTGACGGGATCTGCGCTGCCGACGAACACGATCGGCGTCGTCCGGCTGGCTGCCTTCGCGGTCCTGATCGCCTGGCTCGAACCCGCCACGATGACGTCGACCGGGAGCGCCACCAGCTCCGCCGCGAGGCCGGGGAGACGGTCAGGCTTCCCCTCCGCCGAGCGAAACTCGAACGCGAGGTTCCGCCCCTCGACGTAGCCGTGGTCGCGGAGCCCCGCGCGCAAGACCTCCAGGTGGTGGGCGAGCTCCGGCCTCATCTCCCCGGTTGAGAGGTAGACGACCCGATAGACCTTCCCGGCCGGCTGGGCGTCGGCGGCGGGCGGTACCAGGAGGAGGCCGAGGGCCACGATGACCTTTGCAGTCAGCCCTGAAGGTCTCATCCTCGCCTCCCGCTCGACATCGTGATGCCTCAGCATACTCGGGTCTGGACGGATTTCATCTCCCGGCCGACATGGGGCGGATCCTCGGCGGAAACATCGGCAGCCTGTTCCGGCTGTCGCCCCGGTAACCCTCCCCGGGATACCGAACGGCGCTGTGGGCGCAGAGGGTAACGGCACCTCTTGCCGCGGCCCGTCGAAGACGCTCCGGGCGTGGCCTCCTCCTCGCGGGTGGATCGCGCCGCCGTCCGGGCCGCCCGGATGGCCTGCCAGACCCGTCAGGGAGCCCTTCAAGCCGCGGCCCTTCCTGCCCCTGGGGCTTCAGGGTCCATCTCGAGGACATCCCCTACGCCGTCGGGAGAGGCAAGTCCGGCCGCTCCGCTTCCGTGGACGATCCGAGGTAAAATCGCTTTATGAGCGGTGGGGAACTCCGAACGGCTGTTCACGCGCGAATCACGCCCGACGCGGAGTCCGGGTACGTGGCCACGTGCGAGGAGATCGCCGTCGTAACCCAGGGCGAGACCCTCGACGAGGTGACCGCCAGTCTCAGGGAAGCGGTCGCGCTTCACTTCGAGGGTGAGGACATGGCCGCGCTGGGCTTCGTTCCTGAGCCTACCATCATCGTGATCCTGGAGCTGACGCCGACGCATGTAGGCTCCGGCGCCTCTCAGGCGCGGAGCTGATCCGGATCTTTCGGGGCTTCGGCTTCACCGTCCACTCCCAACGGGGCCCTCACATCAAGCTCCGGCGCACACGTGCCGACGGAGCGACAGAGACCCTGACGATCCCGGCCCACGGGGAGATCAAGCTCGGCACCCTCCACGCCATCTTCACGCAGGCGGTCCGATTCATCCCAGAGGCCGACCTCAGGCAGCACTTCTACTCAGACTGAACTGAACTGGATCCTGTCTCGTCCGCCACGAGGAGCGTCACGGGGAGAGCCTGTGGGCCCCCTACCAACCCGGGTCGCGGCTCCAAGGAGATGCCGGGGGTGCGGCCCCCGGCTTGGTCGGCGTGCTCCGTCACTCGATCAGCTCGTCTGCCCGCAGCAGTAGCGAGGGCGGGAGCGTGAGGCCGAGCGTCCTGGCGGTCTTCATATTGATCACCAGCTCGAACTTCGTGGGCTGCTCGACGGGCAGATCGGCGGGTCGAGCGCCCTTCAGGATCTTGTCGATGTAGACTGCGGCCCGGCGAAACAGGTCGGGCACGCTCGGATGGTACGACATCAGCGCCCCGAGGGCGACCGGCTCCCGCCAGCAGCCCACCGCGGGCAGCCGGCGGCGCGCGGCGAAGTCGAGCACGGGCCGATCGCCAAGACCCGAGAAGCACCAGACGAGCGCGTCCGGGCGCGCCCGCTCGATCGCCGCGAAGGCCCCCGCGAGATCGTCCGTCTGGCGCACGGTCGCCAGGTGGAGCGCCAGCTTGAGCTGCCGAGCGCCCGACTCCATCGCCGCCCGGATGGCG
>CAZDYT010000169.1:0-7601 GCA_964509395.1 uncultured bacterium | reverse complement strand
GGCTCGCAAGGTCCGGGACAAGGCCCGAAAGATCGCCGCGCACCTCCTGGAGGCGGCGGAAGACGACCTCGTGTGGGAACCGGGGAAGTTTTCGGTCAAGGGCGCGCCGAACCGCGGGAAGACGATCCAGGAGATCGCCTTCGCGGCTTACACGAATCATCCGCCCGGGATGGAAGCCGGGCTCGAGGCCGTCTCGTACTACGACCCGCCGAACCTGACCTATCCCTTCGGGAGCTACATCTGCGTGGTGGACATCGACAAGGGAACCGGGGAGGTGAGCGTCCGGCGCTTCGTGGCCGTGGACGACTGCGGCAACATCATCAACCCCATGATCGTGGAGGGGCAGATCCACGGGGGGCTCACCATGGGGCTGGCTCCGGCCCTCTACGAGGAGATCTCGTACGACGAGCAGGGCAACATCCGGGGCGGGAGCTTCATCGACTACCTGCTCCCCACGGCGGTGGAGACGCCCAAGTGGGAGACCGACACGACGTGCACCCCGTCGCCGCACCATCCGCTGGGGGCGAAGGGCGTCGGGGAGTCGGCCACGGTGGGGGCGCCCGCGGCCATCGTCAACGCCGTGGTGGATGCCCTCTGGCACCTGGGGATCCGCCACATCGACATTCCCATCACGCCGGCCAAGGTCTGGAAGCTCCTGCGGGAGCACGGCGTCACGGAGTAGGTCGAGCAGTCGGACGGGACAGTCCGGCTGACGGAGGGCGCCGGGGACCGTCGCCCCGGCAGGAGACCTCGATGGGCCTGAGGATCGAACACCGGGTTTCGCTGGAGGCCCCGCCGGAACGGGTGTGGGCGTTCCTGACGGATCCCGTCCAGGTGGCGAGCTGCCTGCCGGGGGCCGCGATCACCGAGCAGGTCGACGACCGCACCTATCGAGGCACGATCACCGTGAAGGTGGGGCCCGTGACCGCCAGCTACAAAGGAACGATCCGCTTCGAGCGACTCGACGCCACGCAATGGGAGGCGGAGCTGGTCGGCCAGGGACAGGACGTCAAGGGCAAGGGCGGGGCCGAGATGCGGATGCAGAGCCGCCTCCACCCGAAGGACGGCGGCACCGAGGTCGCGGTCTCCGCGGAGGTGAATATCAGCGGGCTCCTGGCTCAGCTGGGCCGGGGGATGATCGAGAGCGTCTCGACCCAGATCTTCCAGCAGTTCGCCGCCACGATGCAGCAGAGGCTGGCCGCGGCCTCGACACCCGGACCGGAAGACGTGCGGGCCGCCGGATTGGAGGCCAAGCCGCTGGATGCCCTGTCGCTGGGGGCCAAGGCGGTGGGACAGACGATGGGCCGGACCGTGCGGCGTCTCCTGGGCGGGGAGGCCGAGAAGCCGTGATCCTTGGACGGTGCGGCCATGGCGGATGACCTGCTCGCGCTCGCCTACGAGCTCGCCCGGCGGAGGGAACCCTTCGCGCTGGCCACCGTGGTCCGATGTGAGCGGCCCACCTCCGCCAAGCCCGGGGCCAAGGCCCTCATCCGGAAGGACGGCACGGTGTCGGGGTGGATCGGCGGAAGCTGCGCCGAGCCCCTCGCCGTCAAGGAGGCGCTGGCGACCCTTCGGGACGGCCAGCCGCGCTTCATCACCCTCGGGGGGGAGGGCGCGGCAGGCTTCGGACGGCGCGAGGGCGTTCGGGAGTATGCGATGCCTTGTCACAGCGGCGGCACCCTGGAGATCTACATCGAGCCAGTCCTCCCGAAGCCACAGCTCGTCCTGGTCGGGAGCGGACCGGTCGTGGAGACCCTGGCCCAGCTGGCCTCGGTCCTGAGCTTCGCAGTGACCGTCGTCGGGCCCGACGCCACCCGAAGGCCGGTTCCGACCGCCGAAGCGGTCGTCGAGGACTTCGCGTGCGTCGCGGTCACGCCGCAAACCTCCATCGTGGTGGCGACCCACGGGCGCTTCGACGAGGACGCCCTCGAGCAGGCCCTCCGGAGCGAGGCGCGCTACGTCAGTCTCGTCGCGAGCCCCAAGCGAGCCGGTGCCGTCATCCAGGCGTTGCGGGCCCGCGGACTCCCGCCCGAATCCCTGAGCCGCCTGAAAGCCCCGGCGGGCCTCGATCTGGGTGCGGTCACGCCCGAGGAGATCGCGGCCAGCATCGTCGCCGAGATCGTCCAGGTGCGGCGGAGCCCGCCGCTTGCCGGGCGGCCGGAGAGTTCGTTGCCGGGCCTCGTCGGGGACGCCTCCGACCCGGTCTGCGGGATGACCGTGGAGAGCGCGAGGGCCCGGCATGTCTCCGAGGTCGCGGGCCGGCGGTTCTACTTCTGTTGTGCCGGGTGCAAGCAGCGATTCGACCTCGATCCCGCGCGATACGCGGTCGGGGCTCGGGCGTGAAGGCGTGGGTCTCCGGCTTGATCCTCGCTGCGGGTGGCTCGACCCGTCTGGGTCAGCCGAAGCAGCTGCTGTCGTTCCGGGACACCACGCTGCTCGGCTGGGTGGTCGACCGCGTCACGTCGGCGCGCGCCCTGGACGAGGTGGTGGTGGTCCTGGGTGGCGCGGCCGCCGAGGTTCGGTCTCGCGTGAACTTGAGCGGGGCCAAGGTGGTCGAGAACCCGGAGTTCGGCCAGGGGTGCTCTTCGTCGTATCGGGCCGGCATCGGGGCGCTCGACCCGAGGACTCAGGCGGTGGTCGTCGTTCCCGGCGATCAGCCGGACATCGAGCCCGGCGACATCAACCGAGTGGTCGAGCGCTGGCGCGAGGATGGCTGCCCGATCGTCGTGACGTCCTATCGCGGCCGTCCGGGGCACCCGGTGCTCTTCGCGCGGACGCTGTTCGCGGAGCTCGCCGCGCTGAAGGGAGACAAGGCGGCCTGGAAGCTGCTGGATGCCTCTCCCGGATCGGTTCGCCCGCTCGAGGTCGGCCGGCCGCTCCCCGCCGACGTGAACACCTGGCGGGACTACCAGTCCCTCATCCGCGCCACCCCTCGGTCGGATCGCTGACCGCTCCAGCCTGCGCGTTCTCGGACGCGCGGGCCTACCCTCGGTCGGGCAGACCCTCGGTCGGGCAGTAACTCCTTCGCAAAGCGGATCGGCACCCCGAAGTTCGACCCACCGAACTGCTTGAGGACCGCGAAGTTGACGCCAATCACGGTGCCGGCGGCGCCGAACACCGGGCCGCCGGAACCCCCGGCGGTGGTGGTCGCGTCGTAGACGAGCTGGCGGTCCAGCACTTCGTTCAGCGCGCCCTGGGTCACCACCGGCGTGATCGCGTTGCGGCGGGCCAGTCCGGCGATGAGCTCGGTGAGGTTCGAGGCGGTCGCCGTCACGTCACGCACGACACGTGGCGCGGCCTTCGCGAGGAGCGCGTTCACGCCGGTCGGATAACCGAGGACGATCACGTGCTCGCCGCGGAGCGACTGCGGATCCCCCTCGAAGAGCGGCAGCACCGGCACGCCGGCGGCGCGCTTGAGCTTCAGCGCGGCGACGTCCACGTCGTCGGCCCGGCGCCGCACCGTGGCCGGATCCACGGGAACCGGCAGCTTGCCCGGACACACGGCGTCGAGCCGCACGAAGCGCGGCGCGTACCCGAGCTGCAGGATCGGCGCGATGTCCTCGTTGTGCCACCACGGCTCGGCCACGTGCCGGTTGGTGATCAGGGAGCCATCGCCGCTGGCGAGGAATGCCGAGCCCACATACTCGATCCGCAACGGAGTGCCATCGCGGTCGCGCAGCTCGGCTCGCGTACCGGCGCGCTCGATCTCGAACCCGAACACCCCGTGCACCAGGCAGACCCCGCGGCTGTAGACATCCAGCACCCGTTTCAACGCCGCGTTGCTCTCGATCATCCGGTCGATGACCACGGCGCGCTTGTCGAACTCCGCGCGGAGATTCTCGACCTCCTGTTTCGACACGAGGAGGTCCTGGCGCTTGCGGAGTTCCTCGAGCTGCTGGCGTACTCGTGACAGCTCCTGCTCGTACGCGGCCGCCTGTTCGCGCTGGCGCCGCTCCAGCTCGTGCGCCGGACGCCGACCGCCGAGCCAGCCGCCCCCGTAGGCGGCGAGGAACACGAGCCCCGCGACGAGAAGCGGGAAGGCGATCTTGACGCCGAGCGTCGTGCGGCGGTGCGCATCGACGGCCAACGAGCCGACGAAGCCGAGGAGCCCGTGAATCTCCCGGATCTCGTTGGCGTCCCGGATCATCTGCCGCACCGGCTTGCACCAGGTGCCCGGGTCCACCTGGATGCGGAAGCGCAGCTTGGGCCCGTCCTCGCCGAGCTCGATCAGGTCCCCGTGCTCGAGGATCACCTCCGTGACCTCGCGCTGGTTGACGAACACGCGGCCTTCCAGCGAGCGCAGGTAGAAGCAGCATTCCTGCTCGTGGAAGGCGATCTCCGCATGGTGCGGCGCGACGCCCGCGAGCGCGATGTCCGCGTCGGCCGCGGCCCCGATCCGCAGCGTCGGCTTCTCGTACGTCGCCAGAAGGCCGCGCGACGGGCCGGACAGGTGGAGGATCTGGGCGCGCACGGCCGGGCTCTTCAGCGTGGGTGCGCCGCGCAGACGGTTCGCGCGCGACCTGGGCGACGGGCGGCGAGCGGGCGCTCCGAAAGGTTTGTCGAGGGCCGGCGGACGCGTCTCAAGGCGACCTCAGAGGGGACCCGCGGGACGTGCCGGCTGGCGCGGGCTGCTGGAGACGGGTCGCTCGCGTCCCGCTTGCGGCGGCACGCGGGGGCCTCAGCCGGCGACCACCGGGTTCTCCAGGGCTCCCAGCCCGTCGATCTCGATCCGGACCGTGTCGCCCGGCTCGAGCCACGTCGGTGGCTTGCGAGCAAAGCCGACGCCGGCGGGGGTTCCCGTCGCGATGACGTCACCGGGCTCCAGCGTCAGCTGCTCTGCGAGGAAGGCGATGATGGCGGGGATGTCGAAGATCAGATCGCGCGTGTTCGCGTGCTGCCGGAGGTCACCGTTGACGTAGGTTCGGAGGGCCAGGCGGCTCGGATCGGGAAGCTCATCCGTCAGCGCCAGGTACGGCCCCATGGGCGCCGACGTGTCGAAGTTCTTCCCGAGGCTGACGCCGCCGCTCTTGGAGAACTGAAGATCGCGGGCGCTGACGTCGTTGAAGATGGTGTAGCCGGCCACGCAGTCCAGCGCCTGGTCCCGGGCGACGCCCTTGACGCGCCGGCCGATGACGACCGCCAGCTCGCCCTCGTAGTCGAGCTGCCGCGTGGTCGTCGGATGGACGATCGGCTCGCCCGGCCCGACGACCGCCGACGAGACCTTGATGAAGACGGAAGGCTTTTCCATGGGGGGGAGGCCGACCTGGGCGGCCTCGGCGACGTGATCGGCGTAGTTGCGGCCGACGCAGACGATCTTCGGCGGCCGGGGGATCGGGGCGAGCAGCTTGACCGCGGCCAGCGCGTGGACGGCCGCCGAGCCGGGCTCGGCGCGGGCCGCCGCGTGATGGGCCCGCGCCGCCGCCGCGGCTCCCCCTTCGAGCAGCGCCACGAGGTCGGCCGGCAGCGTGGGATCGGCGCGGTTCAGATCGACCACGTCGCTCCCGCGGAGCGCGCCGAGTCGACGCCCCCCCGTCACAGTGAAGGTTACGAGACGCATCGCGCTCTCCCGGGCTCCTGCCTCAACCGACCCTCGGGTGGATCCTGACGGGCTCCTGATCGTGCCAACCTTAGCGCGGACTCGCTCGGGGCGCAAGGCAGAGCACTCGGTCTTCTGCCTTGCCAGCCGCGACCAGCTGGTACTTTTCCCAGAATGCCGCGTCGACACTGGGCGACCGGACCAGCCGATAGCGACGGTAACGAGCCGGGCCGCCATTGTACGCGGCATAGGTCGCGCGCGCCGCGTTCTCGACCCGGTCCGTCGCCTCCTGGAGGCCGTAGCGGACGAGCAGGTGCAGGAGAATCTCGGCCCCCGCCCCGGCGTTGTAGGCGGCGTTCCACCGAAGCTTCTCGGGGTCGAAGAAGCCACGCCAGATGCGGGGGTTCACCTGCATGAGGCCGACGTCTCCCGTGGGAGAGACCAGGTAGGTGATGCCCTGGCCCTTGCGGATGAACTGCCGCCAGCAGCTCTCCTGCCACGCAACGGCCTTGACCAGGTGGTGGAAGAGGTCGTCGAAGCGCGGATCGAGCTCGTCGGGGTCGAGCGTCCGTTCGGCCGCCATGGTCAGCAAGCGATCGACCGCGGTGAGGTACGCCAGCACGTCGCCATCGCTCGGCACCCGGCGATCGAGGTGTTTCGCCAGTAGGCTCCACTCCTCGGCCGCAGGCGCCGCGTGCGCCGTGCCGGGGGTAAACCAGTTCAAGCTCCCGGGCGCCCGAGGCCGAGACCGCCGGGGCGGCGCGTCGGGATCACGGAAGCGGAAGAGCCGCTGCAGCTGCGGATCCGGCGTCTCCGAATATTCGAGCGGATCGCCCGCGTGGGCGGGGTCGAGCGTGCGCGCCAGGCGCCGAAGTCCATCGGCGGAGATCTCGAGACCGGCCAGGGTGGCGGTGGTCTCGAGGGTGGCCAGAGCGTCTCCCGCCGCCAGGAAGATCACGTACCGGAGCGCGCGGCTCTCATCGGCCCGCTGGGCCGCGGTGCGTCGGACGATCGCCCGCAGGGGGTCCCAGGAGCGGAGGAAGAGCTGCCGAACCGGATCCACTCCTGCCTCGGGTCCGCGGCCGAGGACGGCCAGGAGATCATGGCGGGCGGCGAGCAACAGATCGAGCAGCTCATTCCGCACGGCCGGATCCGAGGTCGCCAGGCCGAGGTCTTTGACCACGAACACGAGGAAGGCGTCCCAGCGGTCGAGCGTGGCCTGCCACTGCTTGAGCTGCGCCGGCGTGAGGGCGGGCTCCGGGGCCTGCGGAGTCGGGACAGCGGGTGGGAGGTCGATCGCCACGGCCAGCTTCACCCCGTCAGGATCCACGGCGAGGCCGACCGGGCGCACGGTTTGGAGTGCCGCCATCAGCGGTCCGGTCTGAGCAGCGCCCGCGAAGAGGCTCAACAGCCCCTTGACCTCCTCCACGGGCGGGCCGAGGTCGAACGAAAAGGCGGGCAGCGCACTCTCGGCCCACCCCCTCACGGCATCCCAGATCCGGCTGGCCACGGCGCTCGGCCGTCGGTCAGCAGTGTACAACTGCGTGTCCAGATCGCGGAGCCGGAGTTGCCAGTCCGGACCGATTTCCGGTCGCGCCAGGATCTCCACGTGGCCGGTCCAGGAGAGCTGCGCCCAGCAGAGACCCAGGAAGGGGATCGCGGCATGGGCCAGGCCGCGCCCTGAAATCTTGAGCCGTCCGTCCGCCGGCTCCACCACCGGCTCGCGGAGGACGAGCGAGCGGCACCCATCGGGGCTGCGCCACGACAACTCCCCGCCCGCCGCCTCGTGAAGGTGCTTCCTGAGAGCGACCCGAAGCGTCTGGTAGTCGACGGTGAGCGGGAATCGCACCTCGGCCGCCGCCGGTCCGGTCTGGAGGGCGATGATCGACAGAGTGACGGCCAGGACGGCCACGTACCCCACCCTCGCTACCTCTCCCTCCCCGGAAGCAGATCGACCTCGCTGGGGCGATCCTGATGATAGCGCGGCGGGCGCGAGCGGGGTAGCCGGCACCTGCCCGCCGTGGTTCTGTCGCTGCCCCGCGTGCCCGGGGTGGGCGGCCCCGGG
>CAZDYT010000168.1:5088-7676 GCA_964509395.1 uncultured bacterium | reverse complement strand
AGGCCGACCGGCAACCCGCCGGACCACAAGCCGCCCGCCACGCCCACCGCCGGCACGTAGGCGAACTCGGCCGACGTCTCGCCAGCCGGCGGCTCGGGGGCGAGTTCCCCGTCCGGCGCCAGGCAGAGCGTCAGCTCGCCGCGGTCCGGGGCCGGCCACTTCGCGAGGTAGCGCCACTCACCGGTGGTGAGGCGCCGGTCGGCCCGCGGCTCGTCGTAGCGCTGCATGTAGACCGCGATCGGCGGCTCGCCGAGGACGCCGGTATTGAGGCCCTTGAGCCAGTGGTCGAGCCACCGGCGCATCTCGTGGAGGTAGTCGATGCGGGGGCCCGGCGTCGCGGCATCCGGGCGCGCGTGGTCCCACGGGCCGATCAGGACGCGGCAGGGCACCCGGAGGTGCTCGAACAGCCGGAGCGGCGGGTTCGGGTAGCCGTCCCGCCAGCCGCCGATGATGAACACCGGGCAGGCGATCGCTTCGTACTGGCCCGCGACGGAGGCCGGGCGCCAGTAGGGATCGTTCGCCTGATGCGCGAGCCACGTGAGCATGTACGGCCGGTTCCCCTCGAGGTGGGTCTCCCAGATGCGCGCCCAATCGGCCTCGAGCCCGTCGAGAGCCGGCGGCAGGGCGTTCCAGGCCACCATCCGCGTCGCGTAGAAGCCGACGTCGTAGTACATCCGGAGCGTCCCGCCGACGTAGTGGCAGTCGTCGGTGTAGCGGTCATCCGTGGCGTAGATGGGGATGATCGTCCTGAGGTGCGGCGGCTGGTGCGTCGCCACCTGGAGCGCCGTGAAGCCGCCGTAGGAGGAGCCGAACATGGCGACGTTCCCGTCGCACCACGGCTGCCGGGCGATCCACTCGATGGCGTCGTAGCCGTCGAGCTGCTCCTGCAGCGGGTACTCGTCGGTGTTCAGGCCCTCCGAGGCCCCGGTCCCCCGCACGTCGAGCCGCACGCCCACGTAGCCCCGCTCCGCGAAGTAGACATGAGGCCCGTGGCGCGGGACCGTCATGTCGTCCTTCCGGTAGGGGATGTACTCGACCAGGGCCGGGAACTGCCCCTCGGCATCCGGCACGAAGAGGTCGGCCGCGAGCCGCACGCCATCGCGCATCGGGATCCGGACGTTCTTCTCCACCCGCGTCGCGTACGTCCCTTCCGAGGTCACGGCCCGTGTCCTCCTCCCCTCAACCCTCTCCCCCGGCCGGGGACAGGGCGACTCAGCCAGGCGGGGGGGTGCTGGCTCCTTCCCTCCGGGGCGCGGTCGAGCCGGCAGACGCCGGCGCGATCACGGTCGCCGGCCGAAGTCGCGGTCGGCGAGCCAGGCGCGCTTGAGGGTCTCGCCCCGGAGGCCGCAGCGCAGGGCCTCGAGGGCCAGGATGTCCTCGGGGGGGATGTTGCCCAGGTTCACGTTGGGGCCGAAGCGCAGGACGAGGTAGCGCTGCTGCGGCCCGAGGGGGGCCTCCCAGAGAATCCGGCTCGGGTCCTTGACGCCCTTGAGGAACGCGTCGATCTCGGCTTCCTTCGGCAGCCCCGAGGCGTCGTAGATCCCCACGCCCTTGCCCGCCTCACGCGCCTCCATGATGACCATGAAGGCCCCGTGGCCGAGGTCCGCGGTCACGACCTCCGCGAGCACCGCCATCGGCTGGGCGTCCTTCGGGTCCTTCTTGCCGACCTCCGAGAGGACGCGGAAGCCGGCCTTGACCGCTTTCGCGATCGCGTCGGCCCGGGTCGCGGCGTCCATCTCGATCGTGCCGTCCGAGATCTCGATCGCCGTGAACCCGAGCTCGCGCGCGCGATCGAGGTAGCGGTCGAACGTTCCTTGCCAGATCGCGACCTCCTGGAAGGTCCCCCCCGGCATGCAGTCGACGCCGTGCGCCTTGATGGTGCGGACCTTCTCCTTGAGGACGTCGTACCGGAAGAAGGCCGACGTCCCGAAGGTGAGCTTGATCACGTCGATCACCGGCGCGGCGACCTGCATGAGGTCATCGATCGCGTTCAACCCGAGCCCCTTGTCGATGACCATCGTCCAGCCGCTCTCCCGGGGCTTCCGGAGGCGCTCGCGGACCGGCCACTCGATCACGCCCTCCCAGGCCGGGCGCTCGCCGGGCTCAGCCATCGAGGAGACCCTCCATGCAGTTCCGCGCGCCACAGAGCGTCGTGTGGGCGCTCTTGATCGTCGCCCGGTCGAGGAGCCCGTGCATGGCTGCCAGGCGGCGCCCCATCAGCTCGGGCGTGTCCAGGGACGGCAGCGGGAGCCGGTCGTACAGGAGCACCGTCCCGCCGTGCTTCTCGGTCGCGTTGTCGAAGAGGAGCTTCACGAGCTTCTCGCGCCGGTCGAGCCGCCCGACGATCGCGCGCTCGCGCCCCGACTCCACCTTGGGGTGGACGATGCGGAGCGACGGGCTCACGAGCACGTCCGCCGGCGTCTGCACGTGGCCCAGGTCGAGCGCGATCTTGGTCCCCCACGGGTCCGTCGAGTCCGGCAGCGTGAGCCCGAGCCGGTCGATCACGGCCGGGAAGTCGTGGAGGAGCGTGCCGAGCCGGACGTTGTCGAAGAGTGAGCCCTTGTATACCTGGTACCCGCCGTCCGTGA
>CAZDYT010000168.1:0-5078 GCA_964509395.1 uncultured bacterium | reverse complement strand
TGACTCATGAAGATCTGCTCGCCCGGAACGGTCCAGTCGCCGTCGGAGTTGAAGTCGATCCAGGCGTCGAGCTTGTTGTTCGTAGCGTGGGGATTCTGCAGATTGACAGTCACCGTCATCGTGTTGCCGGACGTTGTCGAAGAGTGAGCCCTTGTATACCTGGTACCCGCCGTCCGTGAGGCGGAGATGCGTCATCTCGGTGGAGAAGATCGTCCACCCGCGGCTGAGCCCCTCGAGGAGGAAGACGGTCTTGCCCGCGCCGGCGCCGCCGGGGATCAGCCAGAGGTCGCCCTTGTCGTCGACCATCGCGCTCGCGTGGAACGACCAGGTGTCGTGATACCGCTCGAGGGCGAGAATCGTGTAGCGGAAGAGGAACCCGAGGTTGCCGAAGAGCGTGTAGCGGCGATCGGAAGCGGCCGCTTCGCACGCTGTCCAGTCCCCGACCGCCAGCACCCGGTCGGGCGCGAGCGTGACCGCGGGCGGGAGCCCCGGCAGGTCGAGCACGTGGATCTCCGCGTCGACCGCGCCGGGCCGCTCCCACGGGATGTCGTCCACCCGGTGGTAGTCGGTGAGGAGGGACTGCATCAGGCGGTCGCGGAAGTACTCGGAGCGGTGGATCAGCGGCCCGTTGTTGGACACGAGACCGAGACGGGCGTGGACGATCTGGATCGCGCGGCGATGGAGCTCCACGATCGGCTCCGAGGCGGCACGGTGGCGCCAACCGGATCGACGATGGCGGTACTCTCCCAAATGTGGCCGGCGGTGTCAAGGGCGCTGGTGGGTCTGCGGGCCCCGGGCGGGCCTCGGATCTGACCAGGCATCGCGGCGTCCCGTCCGGGGGTTCCATCGCGCCCCTTCGCGGTCCGCAACGCCCGGCAGCTCCTCGAGCTGCGGACGCCGGGGCGACGGCGCCCCCGCCGTAGTGCTTGAGCGAAGCGCGGCTTAAAGCCCGAGCTTGGCGTAGATGCTGGCGAGCCGGCTCTTGGCCTCGGCCAGCACGTCGGCATAGAGGTCGCCGCCGTGGGTATCCATGCCGACGATCAGCGGCCCCAGGCCGCGCACCCGGAACCGCCAGAGACACTCCGGCATCAGGTCCTCCCACCACACGCCCTCGATGGCCTCGATCTGGACCGTCTCGAGCGCGGCCGCACCCCCCGTGATCGCCAGGTACACGCCGGCGTGCTCGCGGAAGGCCGCCAGGCTCTCCTTCGAGAGCCCACCCTTGCCGATGATCGCGCGCACGCCGTAGCGCTCGAGGAGGGGCTTGGTGAAGCGGTCCATGCGCATGCTGGTGGTGGTGCCGACGGACAGGGGGAGATAGCGGCCGTCCGGGGCACGCCTGACGTTCGGGGCCGTGTGGAGGACCACGGCGCCGCTGAGGTCGACGGGCGGCGCGACGCCCTGGTCGAAGATCCGCATCAGGGTGGCGTCACGGAGGCCGTAGACGATCCCATCGAGCGTGACCTGGTCTCCCGCGCGAAGCCCGCGGACCTGCGCGTCGGTCAAGGGCGGCGTCAGCTGGACGTCATTGGCCATGAGTCTCGGGACTCCGCTTTCGCCGCACGCCGCGGGTGGCGCCGAGCGGCGCCCCCGGACGCCCGGGCGGAGTGGGACCCCCTAACCGACCTTCCGCAGTTCGCCGAACTGCGGAAGGCGGATAGCGGGTGACGAAGCCCAGGCGGACGGGAGCAAGCCGGCGACAGGCCCCGCGGCGGGCGGCGAAAGCCACGTCAAAAGCCGTGCTCCACGCGGCCGGCGGGGGAGATCCGGGCCGAGGCCCGCTCGCCGCGCCAGCACTGGAGCGTCACGGCGACGGGATTCTGCGTGATGTGCGTGTACGCGGCCTCCACCATCACCCCGAGGGCCGTGGTGTCGCCCCCGAGCCCCATCGGGCCCAGGCCCGTCATGTTGACGGCCTCCAGCAGCTCGCTCTCGAGCTTCGCCAGGTCCGGGTCGGGATGGGGCTCGCCCACGGGACGCCAGATCGCTTCCTTCGCCAGCTTCATGCAGAGGTCGGACGTCCCGCCGATGCCCACCCCGATGATCGTGGGCGGGCACGGCTTCCCGCCCCCCTCGACGACGCACTCGATGACGAAGCGCTTGATGCCGCCGAGGCCGGCCGCCGGTGGCAGCATCCGGAGGAACGACATGTTCTCCGATCCCGAGCCCTTCGGCATCATCGCGAGGTCGAGCGCCTCGCCGTCAGGCAGAAACGTCCAGTCCACAACCGGGATGCGCCACCCGGTGTTGGTCTGCGGGTTCTCGCGGGTGATCGGGTGGCAGATGCTCGAGCGGAGAGGATGCTCGACGGTCGCGCGACGGACCCCCTCGGTGAGCGCTTCCCCAATCACGTAGCCCCCCAGCGCGGCGAAGGGAAAGCGCCGGCCGACCCGAACCTTGAACACCGGCGTGCCGGTGTCCTGGCAGACCAGCAGCCCACGCTCCTCGGCGACGTCGATGTTCTTCAGCATGGTGGCGAGGATCTCGCGGGCGCGGGGATGGGTCTCGCGGGCGTGAGCGCGGGCAAGCGCGTGCTTGACGTCCGGCGGCAGGACCTTCAGCGCGCGGACGTAGAGGGCCTTCGCAGTCTCCGTGATCAGCTCGACGTCAAGGCGGGCCATCCCGCATCGCGCTCCAGTCCCAGCGGGCCGAACACCCCACAAGCTAGGATCTTTGGAAGAGAGCGTCGTGGTCGAGACCCGAGCAGCCCTAGGACGCAGGGAGGAGGCGGCCCGAGGCGTATGCCGCATACGTTGAGGTCCGCCGACGACCGAGGACGCCGGGATGCGACGGGGATCGACCACGCACTAGTGCTTTTCGGCAGCCTTCGCCTCCTTCTCCTTCTTCGCCTCGGCGACCACCTTCTCCGCGAACATGGCGGGCAGCTCCTCGTAATGCGAGAACTCCATCGAGTAGCTCCCGCGGCCGCCCGACATCGAGCGGAGGCTGGGCTCGTAGTTCAGCATCTCCGCCATCGGCACCTGGGCGCGGACGAGCGTGGTGTCGCCGCCAGGCTCCATCCCCATGATCCTGCCGCGGCGGCTGTTGAGGTCACCGATGGTGTCGCCCGCGAGGTTCGACGGCACGGTCGCCTCGACGTTCATGATCGGCTCGAGCAGGCACGGCCTGGCCTCCAGCACGCCCTTCTCGGCGGCGATCTGTCCCGCAATCTGAAAGGCGATGTCCGAGGAATCCACCGTGTGGAACGAGCCGTCGTAGAGCGTGACCCGGATGTCCACCACCGGATAGCCGGCCAGCACGCCCCGCTCGAGCCGCGCCCGGACCCCTTTCTCGGCCGAGGGGATGAAGTTCCGCGGGATCGCGCCGCCGAAGACCTTGTCCACGAACTCGAACCCGGCGCCCCGCGGGAGCGGCTCGACCTCGATCCAGACATCGCCGAACTGCCCTCGGCCGCCCGTCTGCTTCTTGTGGCGGCCCTGCACCTGGACGCGGCCCTTGACGGTCTCCTTGTAGGGGATGCGCGGCGGCAGGAGCGTGACCTCCGCCCCGAACTTCCGCTTCATCCGCTCGAGCGTCACCTCGATGTGGAGCTGCCCGATCCCGGAGATGAGGAGCTGCCTGGTCTCCGGGTCGTAGTGGTACCGGAGCGTGGGATCCTCCTCCGCGAGCCGCGCCAGCGCGTTCGAGATCTTCTCCTCGTCCCCCTTGGCCTTGGGCTGAAGGGCAAAGGAGATGGCGGGTTCGGGAAAGGCGATCGGTGGCATCACGAAGGGCGCGTTCTCCGCGCACAGCGTGTCCCCGGTCAGCGTCTCCTTCAGCTTGGCGACGACGCCGATCTCCCCGGGGCCCAGGGTCTCCCCGGTGCGCTGCTCCTTGCCCTGCATCAGGGCGACTTGACCGACGCGCTCCCGGACCTCGCGCGTGGCATTGTAGAGCTGCGAGTTCCCGGCCAGCGTACCCGAGAACACGCGGAAGAGACTCAGCTTGCCGACGTGCGGGTCCGTCAGCGTCTTGAACACGAGGGCCACGAGGGGTTCCTTCGCGCTCGGGCCCCGCGTCACGGACTCCTTGGTGCGCGGGTCCGTTCCCTCGACGGGGGTCCGATCCGCCGGCGAGGGGAACGAATCGATCACCAGGTCGAGCAGCGAGTCGACGCCGAGCGTCTTGCTGGCCGAGCCGCAGAGGACAGGCACGAGCTTCCCCGCCCCGATCGCCCCGCGGAGCGCCTTGAGGACGTCCGCTTCGCCGAGGCTCCCTTCCTCCAGGTACCGGGCGAGCAGTTCGTCGTCGGTCTCCGCCACCGCCTCGACGAGCTTCTCCCGGGCCTCCCGGGCCGCGTCGGCGAGGTCCGGGGGGATCTCCGCTTCCTCGATCTTGCCGTTGCGCTGGACGTGCGCCTTCATCTTCACCAGGTCCACGACGCCGCGGAAGCCGCCCTCCTGGCCGACGGGGACCTGGAGCGGGACGAAGCGGCCCTTGAGGCGCCGCTGGATGGATTCGAGGGCCCGACCGAAGTCGGCGCGCTCCCGGTCCATGCGGTTCACGAAGCAGAGGCGCGGGAGCCCGTACTCCTGAGCGAACTTGGAGACCTTTTCCGTCTGGACCTCGACCCCCGCGACCGCGTCGACCACGACGACGGCGCCCTCGACGACGCGGAGCCCCGACCGGGCCTCCGCGATGAAGTCGCCGTACCCCGGCATGTCCACGAGGTGGAACCGGTGATCGCGGTAGCCGCAGAAGGCGACCGCGGTGTTGACCGAGATCTGGCGCTTGACTTCCTCGGGATCGAAGTCCGTCGTCGCGGTCCCGTCATCGACCCGCCCGAGCCGGCTGGTCATGCCGGTCCGGAAGAGGATCGCGTCGACGAGCGACGTCTTGCCGACGCCTCCGTGCCCGACAAAGCCGATGTTGCGGATACGGGTAACCTCGATCGCCATGCGAGCCTCCATCGCGTGAGGTACCCGCAAGCCTAGCACAGGATTCCCGCGACCGGCCAGGGGCACCGCCCCCGGGCCGCGCCCCAGAGCCCTAGCTCGACTTATTCACGAAGCGTCGGGTGGGGCCTGCCGCGGCGAACAGCCCACCGGCGTCCTCGCGGCGGAAGAGCGGGGCGCCCC
>CAZDYT010000167.1:0-7729 GCA_964509395.1 uncultured bacterium | reverse complement strand
GTACTGGAGCGCCCAGTCGTAGCACGCCATCGCCGCCCCCACCGCTCCCCAGGCCTTCCCGTACCGGGCCTGGGTGAGACAGGAGAGCGGCCCCTTCATCCCCGAGGCGCCCGGCAGCTTGTTCTCGAGCGGAATCCGGCAGTCCTGGAACGAGAGCTCCGAGGTGACCGACGCCCGCATCGAGAACTTCCCGGGGATGTCCAGCGTCGAGAACCCCGGCGTCCCCCGCTCGACGAGGTACCCGCCGATCTCCCCGTCGTCCCCCTTGGCCCAGACGACCGCGACGGCCGCGACGGAGCCGTTGGTGATCCAGAGCTTGGTTCCGTTCATGACGCAGTGATCGCCCTTGCGGATGGCCCGCGTCTTCATCGAGACCGGGTCCGACCCGTGGTCCGGCTCGGTCAGACCGAAGCAGCCGATCGCCGTGCCGCGCTGGAGCGCAGGCAGCCAGCGCTCCTTCTGGGCCTCGGAGCCGTAGCGGTCGATCGGGTACATCACGAGGCCGCTCTGGACGGAGGCGAAGGAGCGGAGCCCCGAGTCGCCCCGCTCCAGCTCCTGCATGATGAGCCCGTAGGCGACGTGGTTGAGGCCGGCACAGCCGTAGCCCTTGAGGGTCGCCCCGAACACGCCCAGCTCGCCGAGCTGCGGAACGAGCGCCATTGGAAACGTGCCTGCGCGATGGTGCTCGGCGATCACGGGGAGGAACTCCGCTTCGACCCAGTCGCGCACCGCATCCCTCACCATGCGCTCTTCTTCCGAGAGGAGCGCCTCGATCGCGTAGTAGTCGACGCCGCGGAACTTCTCCATGGCCGCGCCTCCGTCTACGGAGTCCCGGTGAGCAGCGAGAAGATGCGCCGCGCGAGCGTCTCGTGCTCCTCGACGTTCTGGCGATAGATGTCCAGCCTGGTGTGGGCGAACAGATCCGTCGACGTCACGGGCTCTCCCACGCTCCAGGACTCCAGGTCGAGGGCCTGGAAGAACGAACGGCCGGGCTCGGGATGATCGGTCACGAAGACGAACATCAGCCCCGGCCACTGCCGCTTGGCGTAGACAAAGATCGACTGCGACCCCCGCTGGCCCTCGATGGCCAGATACTGAGCCACCTGCGGTCGGTACCGCACCTCGACCAGGCGGGCCGGGCTATCCGGGGGCTTCCCGTCCGGCGGCATCCGAACCGCGAAGAAGTCCGGGATCAGCTCCTCCCGCCCGCCGCGCGGCGATGCCTCCCGCGGACCGACCGGCGTCAGCGTGAAGCCGGCCCGGCGGAAGATCGACTCCACCAGCGCCTGCGCGATGCGTGCCTTGATGTCAAGCAGGTCCACAGCGGGTCCCCGCGCTCACACGTTGGTGGGAATCGAGGGCCGATCCTCGTAGAGCACCCGGCGGAAGGCCTCGGTCAGTTCCCGGTCGTGCCGGTGATCCGGCGCGAAGATCCGGCACTGGGCCACCTTGCCGGGCAGGTACTTGAACAGCGCGGCGAGCGGCTCCTTCGAGACCCGCCCCGTCGCGCCGTCGTAGATGTAGATCTGGCGATCCCCCATGCCGAGCGGGTTGAGCGGCCGCGGGTCCTGGAACGCCAAGTCGATCTGGAACTCCAGATCCTTCAAGCCCCGGGGGAGCGCCTCCCGCACCTGGCCGGCGACGTACTCCGGCCGCATGACGGCCCACACCTGGATCATGGAGTCGTCGAGGACCTCCTCGTGGACCATCCGCCACTTGAGGCGCCGGTCCAGGATCCACCGCCACTCCTGCCCGAGCGCGCGCCGCTCCGGATCGGTCGCGTCATGCCAGTGTCCGACCTCCTCGAGGAGCGTCCACTCGGTCAGGTGGAGATAGGGGTGAAGGTCCCGCCGGAGGTCCCACGGGAAGACGATCCGCATCGTCGGACGGAAGATCTCCTTCAGGTGGAGGTCGATCGCCCGGGTCGTCCGATGGTAGTAGACGTTCGTGTACATGTAGTACCGCGCGTTCAGGAACATGATCAGGGCCTGGGTGCCGCCGCGGTCGATGGTCAGGCCCTCGGGCGTGAAGAAGCTGTAGTAGATGATGCGGTCGAGGTCCGCCCCGACGGCGACGCCACACATGTACGAGTCCCGGAGCACGTAGTCGAGGTTGTCCGCCGTGTAGATCCCCGAGAGGATCGGCTTGAGAAACATGAGCCACGGCGGGTCACCCGCCTCGGGCTGTGTGTACCCCTTGCCCATCAGGTAGCAGATCCAGTTCGGGTCGATCGCTTCCCCCTCGGCAAACTGGCCGCTCGGACTGCGCCGGAGCCCCCGGACGATGTGACCCAACTCCTCCCGGATGATGCGCTGGCCGACCAGCTCGTGCGTGAGGTCGTAATCGGCGAGGAAGTTGTCGTCGAAGAAGTGGCCGAAGGGCCCGTGTCCCACGTCGTGGAGCAGCCCCGCAATCCGGAGGAGCTCCTCGACGAGCGGTCCCGAGGGCGCGCCCGGGACCACCGCCCGCAGCGACGGGGCGAGCTGCTGAGCGAACCGGCCGGCGACGTGCATGGCCCCGAGCGCGTGGGGAAACCGGCTGTGCTCGGCCGTCGGGAAGACCCAGCGCGCGGACTGGAGCTGCGGAATGCGTCGGAGCCGCTGCACCCAGGGGGTGTCGATGAGGTCCTGTTCCGTGGCCTCGCCGGGGATCCCGCCATCCGGACGCGTGTAGACGATGTAGCGATGGATCGGGTCCGCGATGAGACCCTTGCCCCGGTACGTCTCCGCCCCCATCACATGGTCAACAATAGCACGTGCGTCCGGACCCCGAACAGAGGCAGCACGGACCCCTGGACCGCGACCGAGCGCCCCGAGGCCAGCGCCGCACTCCTCGATTCGGCCGGCCACCGGCTTGGCGCCGGTCGGGCCCCGAGCCTGTCCGAGAGACGATTGGACCCCGGCCCGCGCGACTTCCGGGGGTCTGGACGGGAGGCGGAGCCCCCTCCGGGCTAAAAAAGAGCCAGGCCCCGAAGCCCGAGATTCTCGGTCGCTTCAGCGGCCTGGCTGGCCTCCCGGGGTCGGGTCCGGGAGTTCCCCTATCGTGCCCGCTCCTTCGAGCGGCTCAGCGTCGTCGCTGCCGCCTCTTGAAGAAAGCAAAGGCCAGGCCACTGACGTGCCGACGGTCCGTGTCTTACGCCGAGCCCACTTAAGCGACGGTCGCTCTCATCTGAGCGCGCGCTGCCGCGCCGGGCCTGACGATTTGCGCGTCTGCGGCGCGCGATTCGTCACGGCGCTTCCCAGATGAGAACGCGGCCTGGATCCCGCCACGGATCGAGCGCGGGTACCCACGGCCCAAGGCCGTGAGTGGGCGCGAGACGCGCCGGGCGAGATGGACGCAGAGATGCGACGGGAATCGGCCCGGCGCTATCGGCTGCCGTACTGGCGGCGATAGTACGCCACAAACTCGCCGGACTTGAGCGGTCGCCACCACGCCTCGTTCGCGCGATACCAGGCCACCGTGGCGGCCAGGGCGTCGTCGAAGGCGTGGGCGGGCTGCCAGCCGAGGGCGCGCAGCTTGGTGGTGTCCAACGCGTAGCGGCGGTCATGACCGGGCCGGTCCGGCACCGGACGGATGAGCGCCTCGGGCTTGCCGAGGAGGGCGAGGATGCGACGGGTGAGCTCGATGTTCTCGACCTCATGGCCGCCGCCTACGTTGTAGACCTCCCCCTCTGCCCCCTTGTGCAGGACGAGGTCGAGCGCCCGACAGTGGTCGAGGACGTAGAGCCAGTCGCGGACCTGCCGCCCGTCCCCGTAGAGAGGGAGCGGGAGGTCGTCGACGGCGTTGGTGATGAACAGCGGGATGATCTTTTCCGGGTACTGGTTGGGACCGAAGGTGTTCGCGGCTCGGGTCACGAGGACGGGCATCCGGTGGGTGGCCCAGTAGGCCAGCACCATGTGATCCCCACCGGCCTTCGAGGCCGCGTAAGGGCTCGAGGGGCGAGGGGGATCGCTCTCGCGGAACGCCCCTTGCCGGATCGAGCCGTAGACCTCGTCCGTCGAGACCTGGAGATAGCGCGCCACGCGGTGCGCCCGGGCGGCCTCCAGCAGGACCCACGTCCCGAACACGTCGGTCCGGATGAAGTCGCCGGCGTCCTGAATGGAGCGATCGACGTGGGACTCCGCCGCGAAGTTCACGACCGCGTCGCAAGCCGCCATCACCTCGCGCACGAGCGCCGCGTCGCAGATGTCGCCGCGGACGAAGCGGTAGCGCGGATGCGTCGCCACGTCCGCCAGGTTGGCCAGGTTCCCCGCGTAGGTCAGCTTGTCGAGGTTGACGACCTCGTACTCGGGGTAGGTCGTGAGGAGGAGGCGGACGAAGTGCGAGCCGATGAAGCCCGCTCCGCCCGTGACGAGGACGCGCACGTGAGAGCGACCGTGCCTACTGAAGGCCGACCTGGCTCCGGTCGCCCAGCATGAGGTTGTAGGCGCGCGGCTTGCTGTCCGAGCGGTAGACGGTCACGCTGCGGCCGATGAGGCTGTTCTCGATCCGCCCCCCGACGTCGGTGATCGTGGACCCCTCCAGGATGATCGAGTGCTCGACCTCGCTCCGCCGCACCGTCACGCCGTCGCCGATGGAGGTGAACGGCCCGACGTAGGCGTCCTCGATCACGGCTCCCCGGCCGACGATGGCCGGGCCGCGGACCAGGCTCCTGACCACCCGGGCGTCACGCTCCACGACCACCTTCCCGAGGAGCTCCGAGTCCCCGACCTCCCCGTCCACCCGGACCTCCAGGGTGTCGAGGATGATCCGGTTGGCCTCGAGGAGGTCTTCGAGCTTGCCGGTGTCCTTCCACCACCCCTCGATCACGTGGGGATGCACCGTGAGGCCCGCATCGATGAGCCACTGGATGGCATCCGTGATCTCCAGCTCGCCCCGCCACGACGGCCGGATCGCCCGCGCGGCGTCGAAAACGCGGCCGTCGAACATGTAGATCCCGACGAGGGCCAGGTCGGAGGGCGGGGTCTTCGGCTTCTCCACCAGCCGGACGACGCGCCCGTCCCGGAGCTCCGCCACGCCGAACTCCTGCGGGTTCGGGACCTTGGCGAGCAGGATCTGCGCGTTCGGCGCCTCCGCGGCGAAGCGGGCGACGAGCGGGGCGAGGGGTTCCCGGATGAGGTTGTCGCCGAGGTACATGACGAACGGCTCCCCGCGGAGGTACTCCTCGGCGGTCAGCACCGCGTGGGCGAGCCCGAGCGGGGCCGACTGGGGGATGTAGGTCACGCCGATGCTCCAGCGACTCCCGTCCCCGACCGCATCCCGAATCTCCTGATGGGTGTCGCCGACGACGATGCCGATCTCGCGGATGCCGGACGCCGCCAGCGCTTCGAGGCCGTAAAAGAGGATCGGCTTGTTGGCGACCGGCACGAGCTGCTTCGCCGACGTGTAGGTGATCGGCCGGAGGCGCGTGCCCCGGCCACCAGAGAGGATCAGTCCGCGCATGAACCCCGCTCCAACCGTCAGTGGGCGTGGCGGTGCTGCCAGGCCCGATAGATCGTCAGCAGGAGAATCTTCGCGTCGAGGGCGAGTGACCAATTCTGGATGTAGTAGAGGTCGTACTCGATCCGCTTCTCGAGCGAGGTGTTCCCGCGCAGCCCGTTGACCTGCGCCCACCCCGTCATGCCCGACTTGACTTTGTGGCGGAGCATGTACTGCGGGATCATGGTCCTGAACTGCGCGACGAAGAACGGCCGCTCGGGACGCGGCCCCACGAGGCTCATCTCACCCTTGAGCACGTTCCAGAGCTGCGGCAGCTCGTCGACCGAGAGCCGCCGGAGGAGCCGCCCGAGGGGCGTCCGGCGCCCGTCCTCCGCCCTCGCCCAGACCGGCCCGCTCTCTGCCTCCGCGTCCACCCGCATGGAGCGAAACTTGAGCATCGCGAACGAGCGCCCGTCCAGCCCCATCCGCTCCTGGCGGTAAAAGACGGGCCCCGCCGACGTCAACCGGATGGCCAGGGCGATCAGCGCCATGACCGGCGCCAGCAGGACGAGGCCCGCCGCGGCCAGGACCAGGTCCATGCCGCGCTTCGCGAGCCGGCTCCAGCCGGTGATGGGGGACTGCGCCAGGCTGATGACCGGCAACCCCTCGAGCTCCTCCACCGCGGAGCGGAGCGTCAGGAACTGGAGAACGTCGGGCACGATCCGCACGTCGACCAGCTCGCCCTCGATCGCATTGAGGATCTTCAGCATCCCGTGGTACGCCTCCATCGGCAGCGCCACGAAGAGCTGATCCACGCGGTGCTCGGCGAGGATCTGGGTCACGGTCTCGTACCCTCCCAGGACCTCCTTCCCCTCGACTCGCTCGCCCACGGGGCGCCGGTCGTCCAGATAGCCCATCACCCGCACCCCGAACTCCGGATGCGCCCGGAGTCGCCTGACCACCTCCTGGCCGAGGGGGCCGGCGCCGACCACCAGGGCGTGCCGCACGAATCGCCCGTGGCGCCTGAACGCGCGAACCACCTCCCGGATCGTGAGCCGCACGCCGTACACGAAGACGACATCCAGACCCCAGAAGAGCAGGATGACCCAGCGGGAGTAGGAGAAGTTGCGGATGAAGAACGTGGAGGCGACCACGAGCAGGGTCGCGAAGCTCACGCCCTCGACGACGAGGAACGCTTCGTCGGCCTTCGTCCGCTCGTGCCGGTACTCGTAGAGGCCGACGATCCGCAGGGCGAGGGCGTGGAGCGGCACGAGGGGCAGGAGCAGGAAGAGATAGGGCTCGAGGGGCGGAACGCCGAGCGGCGTGGGGATGAGGTGAGTCCAGAACCGGATTGCGTACGCGGCGACGAGTGCCACGACCGCCGCCAGCGCATCGCCGGCGCCGAGCGCAAGCACCAGCCAGAGGCGCCGCTCTTTCAGCACGCCGGCACATGCTCCCGCTGCGCGGCGCGGCACTCCTCCACGAACGCCGCCATCTCGGCGCGGAAGCGGGCCTCGCCGAAGCGGAGGGCGTGCGCGCGAATCTTCTCGGCGCTCCACCCCGTCATCTCGAAGCGCCGGAGCGCGTCGATCAGCGCCTCCGGCGTCTGCTCGGGGAAGAAAAGCCCGGTCACGCCGTCGACGCACGTCTCGGCGAGCGCCCCGCGCCCGTACGCGATCACGGGCCGGCCGGCCGCCATCGCCTCGAGCGGCGCGATCCCGAACTCCTCCTCCGTGGGAAAGACGAAGGCCCGGCAGCGCGCGTACGCCGCCCGGAGCGCCGCGTCGTCCTGCCGCCCGAGAAAGCGGATCGTCGGGCCGGCGCGGCGCTTGAGGCGCGCCTCCTCGGGACCCGCGCCGATCATCACCAGCGGCCAGCCGAGCCGCGTGAAGGCGTCGACCGCGACGTCGAGGCGCTTGTACGGCGCGAACGCCGACACGCAGAGGAACGCCTCCCCCGGCTCGCCGTCCGGCTGGAAGAACTCCGTGCGCACGGGCGGATAGATGACGCGGGCCTCGCGGCCGTAGGCCTGGCGGATGCGCCCCGCGACATGCTGCGAGATGCAGGCGAGGTGCCCCACCCGGCGCCCGGCCCTGCGATCCCAGCGGCGCAGCGCGGTCAGGACCGCCCGTGCGACCCAGCGCACGCCCCGCGGCAGCCGGCGGACGTACTCGCCCCGGAACTCCCAGGCGTAGCGCATCGGCGTAAAGCAGTACGCCACGTGACACGCCGCGGGAGGGGTCCGCACGCCGAGGGCCACGCAGTGGCTCGTCGAGACCACGAGGTCGTACGCCGCGAGGCGGAGCCGCGC
>CAZDYT010000166.1:0-7770 GCA_964509395.1 uncultured bacterium | reverse complement strand
GGAGGGCCTGCACCCGCACGGCGTTCGGGAGCCGGTTCACGAGCCGGATCTCGTGAACCGGTCGGCGGGGCGCGAGCACCGCCTCCGCGACGCCGATCGGGCCGGTGCGGGTCACCCGGGTTGCGATGCTCGTCGGTGCCGAGGGGCACCCCAGGCAGATCTCCAGCGGCGACCCGCTCGCCACCACCATGCTGGCGGTCTCCGCCCACCCCACCCCCGGATCGGGCTCCGCCACGAGGGTGAGGCGGCCCACGGGGCCTTCGAGCAGGCCCGTGAGGTCGTACACGCGCCGCTCGCCGTGCTCCAGGCGGGGGTGGCCGTACTTGCCCTGCTGCGCCAGCGTGGTGTCGCCCTCCGGGGTGACCAGATACCGCACGTTGAGGAGATCCACCAGGCGCGACTCCTCGCGCGGTTCGGCGCGCGCCCGGGAGAACTCGTCGAAGCGGGCCATCGGGAGCGAGGAGTAGTGAGAGACGACCTCGATGCGATCCACGAGCCCCGCGTTGAACTCGCGCCAGCGGCCGCCCCCATGGAGGAATCCTTCGTTCCAGACGCGGTGGCGGCCGGGCGTTCCCTGAAGCTGCCGGACGAGGTCCGTCGCCCCCCAGACCTCCGCGGGGGACCAGCGCTCCCACGCGATCACGCGGTAGGGCTGGTTCAGGTTCACCAGGATGAGGGCGACCGTCAGGAGCTCGGCGACCCGCGGCGGGAGCCAGCGGACCCGCCACGCTTCCAGGACGCCGATGTGGGCGAGGAGGATGGCGAGAAAGAACCCGTAGAACTGCGGGAACTGCGGCGCCAGCGGCCCCACCCACGAAGGCACGCGGCCGAGCAGGACGAGCCCGTCTCCGACCAGAGCGAGCGCCGCGACGGCCCGCCACCCCCACACGAGCCCGCCGAGGCGCGGGACCGCGGCGTGGGCGGCGAGCGTGCGGCGCCACGCGTCCAGGCCCAGGCCGGCGAGCGCGGCGACGCCGAAGTCGGCCAGGAGCGTGGCGCGCGCGGAGGCGCGGAAGGTCCCCAAGAGGGGCACGGACGAGGCCGCCTCCGAGAACCAGGGGAGGAGGGGCAGCATCGCCAGCGCGAGGCCAGCGGCGGCGAGAAGGGTGAAATAGCGCGTCCACGCGTCCCGGCGCAGGACGACCGCCGCCGCCGCCAGGAGCAGCGCCCCGATCCCGACGTAGGCGTAGATCTCGTCCATGGAGCGGAAGCGCTCCGTGCCGAGGTAGGCCAGCGGGACGAGGAGCAGCAGCAGGTGGGACGGGAGGAGGGTGTCTTCGAGCGGGAACCCCGGACTCGGAGTCCAGCGCGAACTGGCGGTGCCGAAGGCCAGGGTCGGCACGAGCTGGGGGGCCGCGAGCGCCAGGCCGAGCAGGAGGGTGCCCGCCGTGATCGCCGGCATGACGAGGCGGGTGGCCCAGGAGGTCTCCCGCCACCGGGCCACGAGCGCCGTGAGGCCGTGGAGCCCCAGCGCGAGGCCCGCGTACGCGGCGACCTGGGGGTGGCCGCCCAGCACCGTGAGCGCGAAGGCCAGCCCCCCGGCGACCGTCCACCCGGCCGAGCGCGTGGCCAGAGCGCGGGCGTGCGCGAGCACGAGCCACGGGAGCCAGGCCGCGGACTGGATGATCGTGAGGTGCGCAGCGTGAGCCCAGAGGAAGCCGGAGCACATGAACGGGAGCGCGCCGGCCCCCGCGGCGAGGGCCGGGAGCCCGATGTGGCGCCCCAGGGCCAGCATCCCGAGCCCCGCGATGACGTAGTGCATGATCGCGTACAGCGTGAGGGCCAGGTAGCTCGGGGGGCCCGTGAAGAGCGTCAACAGCCGGACCGGCGGGTAGAGGATGCTCGCTTCGATGTCGCCGAGCAGGGGATAGCCGACCGCCACGTACGGCGTCCAGTGCGGGAACCGCCCTGCGCCGAGCTCCTCGGCGACGTACCGGAAGACGGGGTAGAAGTACCAGGCGAAGTCGCCGGTCAGATAGCGGTCCGGTCGGGGCAGGGGAAGGAGCTCGCGGAAGTAAAAGCCGGCGGCGAGCAGGAGGGCCATCGGCGCAAGCGCGACGCCGGCGGCCCGGTAGACCCGATTCACGGCGTCAGCCGTCGCGTCCGGCGAGGCGGAGAAACTCGGTCTCGTCAAGCACGGGCACGCCCAGGCGCCGCGCCTCCTCGGCCTTTGACCCCGGGTCCCGGCCCGCCACGACGTAATCGGTCTTGCGCGAGACCGACGAGGTGACGCGCCCGCCGAGGCGCGCGATCAGCGCCTTCGCCTCGTCCCGCGTGAGCCGTTCGAGGCTGCCGGTCAGCACGAAGGCCTTGCCCGCCAGCGGCTTCGGACCGGCGGCGGCCCCCGCCTCCTCCATGACCACCCCGACCTCGCGCAGGCGTGTCACGACGCGCCGGTTCGCCGGCTGATCGAAGAAGAGCCGGACGGACTCGGCGATGCCCGGGCCGATGCCGTAGATCGCTTCGATTTCCGTCTGGCTCGCGGGCTCCAGCCGCTCCATCGTGCCGAAGTGCTCGGCCAGGAGTCGCGAGGCGCGCTCGCCGACGTACCGGATCCCGAGGGCGTAGAGGACCGGGGCGAGGCCGCGCGTCCGCGACGCCTGGATGGCGTTCACGAGGTTCGTCGCCGACTTCTCGGCGAGCCGCTCGAGCCCGGCGAGCTGGGGGACCGTCAGCGTGTAGAGGTCGGCGAAGTCCCGGACCATGCCGCGGTCGACGAGCTGGTCGATGACCGCCTCGCCCAGGTGCTCGATGTCCATCGCGCCGCGCGACCCGTAGTGGAAGAGCGCCTCCTTGAGGCGCGCCGGACACGCGGCGTTCGTGCACCGGACGACCACCTCGCCCGGCGGCCGCGAGGCGGCCGACCCGCAGACGGGGCAGTGGTCCGGGAAGGCGAACGTTTGGGCGTCTGGCGGCCGCTTCTCGGTGATCACCCGCACGATGTGCGGGATCACGTCGCCCGCGCGCTCGATCAGGACCGTGTCGCCCACGCGCACGTCCAGCCGCTCGATCTCGTCGGCGTTGTGGAGCGTGGCGCGGCTGATGGTGGCGCCGGCGATCCGGACCGGGTCGAGCTCCGCCGACGGCGTGAGGGCGCCCGTGCGACCGACGTTGACTGCGATGCGCCGAACGACGCTGAGCGCCTGCTGCGCGGGAAACTTGTACGCAATGGCCCAGCGCGGGTGGTGGGCGGTGGTGCCGAGGCGCCGCTGCTGCTCGAGGCTGTCCACCTTGACGACCACGCCGTCGGCGTCGTAATCGAGGCGATCCCGCTCTCCCTCGAGCTTCTCGCAAAAGGCGATCACCTCGTCCAGGGACGCGCACCGCTGCCGGCGCGGGTTCGTCTTGAGGCCGGCCTCGCCGAGGACGTCCAGGGCCTCGGCGTGCGCGGCGAACGGAAGCGGCTCCGCGTAGCTCACCTGATAGACGAAGATGTCGAGCGGCCGTCGGGCGGTGACCGCGGGGTCCTTCTGCCGCACGGAGCCCGCGGCGGCGTTGCGCGGGTTCGCGAACGGCGGCTCGTCGGCCGCCTCGAGCTCTCGATTGAGCCGCGCGAACGCGGTGCGGTGCATGAAGACCTCCCCCCGAACCTCCACGACGCGACACTCGGCGAGCCGTCCGCGCAGGGCGAGGGGGATCGAGCGGATCGTTCGCAGATTGGCCGTGACGTCCTCGCCGACGCGTCCGTCCCCGCGCGTCGCGCCCCGGACGAGCCGGCCGTCCTCGTAGAGGAGGGCCACGCCGAGGCCGTCCACTTTCGGCTCGCCGACATACGCGAACTCCGCCCCGGGGAGGGCCCGCCGGAGGCGCTCCTCGAACTCCCTGAGCTCCGTCGGGCTCGTGGCGTTGTCGAGGCTCAGCATCGCCACCTTGTGCTCGACCGGCGCGAAGGCGTCCGCCACCTGCCCGCCGACGCGCTGGGTCGGGGAGTCCGGCGTGATCAGGTCGGGGTAGCGGGCTTCGAGCTCCCGAAGCTCGCGGACGAGCGCGTCGTACTCCGCATCCGAGATCTCCGGGCGATTCTCGACGTAGTAGCGGTCGTCGTGGTGCGCGATGAGGCGGCGGAGGTCGTCCGCCCGCGTCCGTGCGGCCTCGGGCGCCACCATGGCGTTCAGGATAGCATGCCGCCGAAGCGGGAAGCGTGCCTGCGGGGCGGAAGGTCGCGTGCGGTCAGGACGCGGCCGGGAAGGCCTCCGCCGGTCCTCCGCGGAACGCGAGGGCCAGTGTCACGGCGCCGAGCGCCACCGCGAACCACAGGGTTGCCGTGCGGATCAGGAGGGTCGCGGCCGCGGCGTCGGGGAGCGCGGCGCCGAAGGCGACGAGGAGACCGCTCAGGCTCCCCTCGGCGACGCCGAGACCACCCGGGAGCATCGACACGGCCCCCGCGAGCGAGGCGAAGGCGTAGAGGAAGGTGGCCGTCGGGAGCGAGGTGGTGAGCCCGAGGCCCTGGAGGACCAGGTAGAAGGCGAGGCACTCGAAGAACCAGGAGACGACGGACAGCGCCCCGGCGAGCGTCAGCGCCCCGGGCGCCAGGAGCGTCCGCCCGGCGCCGAGGAAGAGCCGAAGCGGCTCGGCCAGCCGCGCGAGAGGCCCTCCCCGGAGCAGGGCCGCATGGGCGACCTCCGCGAGGCGGCGCGTCCGGAGCGCCCCCAGGGCGACCCCCAGCAGGACCGTCACCGCGCCGAGCAGGATCCCACCGTACGGCAAGACGGTCGCCCCCAGCGCGCTCAGGATCAGGAGCCCGGCCACGTCCGTCAGGCGCTCGGCCATCACGACCGACGCCGTTCGGCTCGGCTCGGTGCCGGTGAGGTCCCGGACCAGGAACGCCTTGAGCAGCTCGCCGACCTTGCCGGGCGTGATCGATATGGTGAAGCCCGCCAGGAACACGAGCAGGCTCTGGCGCCGGGAGAGCGGCACTCCGAGGCACCGCAGGTAGTACTCCCACTTCAGGAAGCGCAGCGCGTAGTTCGCGAGCGTGGCGCCGACGACCAGCGGGGCGAGCCACCAGCGGAATCGCCCGATCGCGTCGAGCGTGGCCGGCAAGTTCGCCGCCACCGCGAGCCCGACGGCGACGGCGGCGCCGAAGCCTACGACCCAGGCGAGGCGGCGCACGAGGCTCGGCGCGGGCACCGAAACGCGGGCCTTCGCCCGGTCAATCCGGCCGCGAGGTGGAACCCCTCGCGCGATCCCGGGACGCCCCCGACGCCGCGTCGGAGGCGCCGGCGATGGCGGCCGCATCCGCGGCCGTCGCCGTCGCGGGCACGCGCCGCCGCTCACGCCACAGGGCGACCACGCCACCTGCGGCCACGACGCCGCCGCCGAGCCAGATCCACGCGATCATCGGGTGGATCTGCGCCCTGAGCGTCGCCCACCGCGCCTCCCGGTCGAACGCGCCGAGGATCACGTAGAGATCTTTCATCAGGCCGAACCGGATGTCCACCGTGGCGAACGGCGACTGCGAGGTCGGGTACACGCGCTGCCCCGGCTGGAGCGTCGTGAGGAACCGCGTTCCCTCGAAGACCCGGACGTCCGCCCGGACGAGGAGGTGCGTCGGCTGCTCGGTCGCGCTGAGGCCGTCGAAGCGCAGCCGGTACGGCCCGAGCTCGAGCGTCTCGCCCCGGTTGAGCGTGGCCTCCCGCTCCACCTTGCCCACCGAGGAGGTCGCGATTCCGATGGCGATCAGGACGACACCGAGGTGAACGATGAGCCCGCCGTAGCGGCGGTGGTTCTGCCGGAGGAGCCGGCCGAACGCCGTGAGGGCACTCTCTCCGGTGGCCCGACTGCGCCCATGCGTCACGCGCCAGAACTCGAGCAGAACGGCCGCGGCGACGAAGAACGGGAGCGTGTACCCGAGGGCGACGAGGTCGGGCCGCAGGCCGCCCGCGCCCCACGCGGCGAGGCTCCCCAGGAGCGCCAGCGCCGCCGGCAGCCGCAGGAGCCGGCCCAGATGGGCCCAGGAGGCGCGGCGCCACGGCACGAGCGGGCCCGCTCCCATCATGAACAAGATCGCCAGGGAGATCGGCGCGGTGACCCAGTTGAAGTACGGTGTCCCGACGCTGACCTTGACGCCCGTCACCGCCTCGGCGAGGAGGGGGAAGATGGTGCCGAAGAAGACGGTGAAGCAGAAGGCGATGAGGAGGAGGTTGTTGAGCAGGAAGATGGACTCGCGCGAGAGGGGCGCGTCCAGCTCGGCGCGCTCGCCGAGGCGATCCCAGCGCCAGGCCAAAAGCCCGAGGGATCCGAGGAGAATGACGGTGAGGTAGGCGAGCAGAAATGGCCCGACGGCGCCGCTGGCGAACGCATGCACCGACGAGAGCACGCCGCTCCGGGTCAGGAAGGTCCCGAAGATCGTGAGCGCGAACGTCAGCGTGATGAGCGTCAGGTTCCAGATCTTGAGCATGGGGCGCCGTTCCTGGACCATGACCGAATGGACGAACGCCGTGCCCATGAGCCACGGCATGAACGAGGCGTTCTCCACCGGATCCCAGGCCCAGTAGCCGCCCCATCCGAGCGTCCGGTACGACCACCAGCCGCCGTAGAGGACCCCGGCACTCAGGAAGAGCCAGGCCGTGACCGTCCACCGCCGGGTCACCGTGAGCCAGGTCCCGTCCAAGCGACCCGCGAGGAGCGCCGCGAGGCCGAAGGCATACGGAACGACGAAGCCCACGTAGCCCGTGTAAAGGAGGAGCGGGTGGACGAGCATGTCGGTCACCTCGAGGAGCGGGTTGAGCCCGCGCCCCTCGGCGGCCGGCACCGGCAGCCGCTCGAACGGGTTCGCGACGAGGGCGGCGAGGACCAGGAAGACACCGGAGACGGCGAAGAGCACCGCCAGCGCGTACCCCCCGAGCTCGCGCCGGAGGCCCGCCACCTTGCGGGCCACCAGGATGATGAAGAGGGCCTGGAGCCACTCCCAGAGCAGGATGGAGCCTTCCAGGGCACCCCAGAGCCCCGCGACCTTGTAGCGAAGCGGGCTCGTGGAGACGCTGACGTTGGCGACGTACCGGACGCTGAAGTCGCTGGTGATGAGGAGGTACTCGAGCGCGAGGCCGGCTGCGGTCACGAGCACGAACTGCGCCACCGCCGTCCGGAAGGCGCTCGCCAGCCAGACCGGATCCGCCGAGCCGGCCGCGCGGGCCGCGACGACGGCCCCGTACACGGCGAGGCCCAGGGCGGCGAGCAGGGCCGCGTGGCCGATCTCGGGCATCATGGCGAGGGCTTCGATCCGGCCGGGGTGGGGCCCGGCTGGGACCGGCCGGGAGACGACGGGGTGGCCGCGAGCCGCCCTTTGGCCTCGCGGATCCGGCTCAGGGCCTGCTCGCGGTCCTGGCCGGGCGGCGCGACCGCGACGAAGCGCTCCCACGCGGCGATGGCGCCGGCGTAATCCTGGCGCAGCTCATAGAGGACCCGTGCCTTGTCCCAGAGGGCGTGCGCGTAGGAGGGATCGATGGCCAGCGCCCGATCGAAGGCTTCGAGCGCGCCGTCGGCATGGCCGGCGATGGCGAGGATGACCCCGAGGTGGGTGATCGCCTCCAGGTTGGTGGGTTCCCGCTTGAGCACCGCCTTGTAGGCGGCGATCGCCTCCTGGTAGCGCCCGGCGTCCAGGCTCTCGTGGGCGGCCCGGAGCATCCCTTCCAGCATGGCCTTGGGGATCGGCCGCGGGCTCGCGGTCTCGGGGGCGGGCGGACCGGGCGGTGCGGGCATCTCCGCCGCCTGCGGCGCGGCCATGGGGTCGGGCGGCGCGGGGCCGCTTTACCTCGCGACGAGGAGACC
>CAZDYT010000165.1:0-7825 GCA_964509395.1 uncultured bacterium | reverse complement strand
CCTGACCCCGTTCCGCGGCGACGAGGTTGCGTACGACAAGCTCGCGACGAATCTCCACCGGCTCAACGAGTCCCCGCTGACCGGCTACGTGATGCTCGGCTCCACGGGCGAGTTTCCGCTTCTCTCCGGGAGCGAAAAGGAACGCATCATCGCCACGGCCCGTGAGCACACCTCGCGCTCGACGCAGCTCATCGCCGGCACGGGCGGCGAGTCCACGGGCGCGGCGATCCGACTCACGAGGCGAGCCGCCGACCTCGGGGCCGACGCGGTGCTGATCATCACCCCGAGCTATTACAAGGGAATGATGAAGCCGCCGGCCCTGATCCGGCACTACCGCGCCATCGCGGACGCCTCGCCGGTCCCGGTGCTCCTCTACAACTTTCCGGCGAACACGGGCATCAACCTCGAGCCCGACACGGTCGCGCGGCTCGCCGAGCACCCCAACATCCGCGGCATCAAGGACAGCTCGGGCAACGTGCCCCAGGCGGCCGAGATCATGCGGCTGACGCCGAAGACGTTCCAGGTCCTCGTCGGCTCGCCGATCGCCTTTCTGCCCGCGCTGGTGCTCGGCGCGGCGGGGGGGATCCTGGCGATCGCCAACGTGGCCCCCCGCGAGTGCTGCGAGATCTGGCGCCTGGCGCAGACGGGCCAGTGGGCGGAGGCGCGGGAGGTCGTGTACCGGCTCAGCCCGCTGGCGACGGGGATCGGGGCGCGCTACGGGATTGGCGGCCTCAAGGTGGCGCTCGACCTGCTCGGTTACTACGGCGGGCACACGAGAGGTCCGCTCCCCATGCCGGACGGAGACGGGGCCGAAGAGATCAAGGAGATCCTGGCCACGACGGGGCTCTTGTAGAGACCTCGCATCAACCCTGGCAGCGCAGGAGACTGTCCCATGAAGATGTCAGGCGCACGGATCGTCCTCGAGTCGCTCAAGCGTGAAGGCGTGGACGTGGTGTTCGGGCTCCCCGGGGGAGCCGTTCTGCCCGTCTACGACGCGCTCTACGACTTCCCGGGGCCCCTGCGCCACATCCTGGTGCGCCAGGAGGCCGCGGCCGGGCATGCCGCGGAGGGTTACGCGCGGATCTCGGGAAGGATCGGGGTCTGCCTCGTGACCTCGGGGCCGGCGGCCACGAACCTCGTGACCGCGCTCCAGGACGCGTACATGGACTCGATGCCGATCGTGGCCTTCACCGGGCAGGTCCCGACCCACCTGATCGGCAACGATGCCTTCCAGGAGGCGGACAACGTCGGGATCACGCGCCCCTGCACGAAGCACAACTTCCTGGTGAAAGACACCAAGGACATCGCGCACGTGATCAAGGAGGCCTTCTACATCGCCGCGACTGGGCGGCCGGGGCCCGTGCATGTGGATCTCCCGAAGGACATCCTGATCAAGCAGGCGGAGTTCGAGTACCCCGACAAGGTCTACCTCCGCTCGTACAACCCGACCTACGAGGGCCACCCGGGGCAAATCCGGAAGGCCGCGAAAGCGATCATGCGGGCCAAGCGGGCGGTGCTCTACGTAGGTGGGGGCGTGATCTCCTCGGATGCCTCGGCCGAGCTCCGGGACGTGGCCGAGCTCACGCGCATCCCGGTCACGACGACCGTCATGGCGATGGGCGCGTTCCCCTCGGACCACCCACTCTCGATGGGCATGCTCGGGATGCACGGCGGCTACGCGCCCAACATGGCCGTGTACAACTCCGACTGCCTCGTCGCGGTCGGCGCCCGGTTCGACGACCGCGTCACGGGGAAGATCGAGTACTTCGCGCCCCAGGCCGAGATCATCCACATCGACATCGATCCCTCGTCGATTTCGAAGAACGTCAAGGTCCACATCCCGATCGTGGGCGACGCCAAGCGGGTGCTCGCCAGGCTCAAGCAGGCCCTCATTGAGGAGGAGGTGGCCGAGCCACCCGCCGCCGCGAGGGAGGCGCGGGATCAGTGGCTGAAGCAGGTCCTCCAGTGGCAGACGAAGCATCCCTTCCGCTACGACTGGGACGACGAGCTGATCAAGCCGCCGTACGTGGTCGAGGAGGTCTCGAACCTCACGCGCGGCGAGGCGATCCTCGTCACCGGCGTGGGGCAGCACCAGATGTGGACGGCCCAGCACTATCGCTTCAAGTATCCGCGACACTGGCTCACCTCGGGGGGTCTCGGCACCATGGGCTACGGGCTCCCCGCGGCGATGGGCGCGCAGGTCGCACGGCCCGAGCGGCTGGTGGTGCTCATCGACGGCGACGGCAGCTTCGTCATGAACTCCCAGGAGCTGGCGACGATCGTCGCGAACCAGCTGCCGATCAAGGCGGTGATCATCAACAACGGTGGGCACGGGATGGTTCGGCAGTGGCAGGACATCATCTACGGCGGGCGCTTCCAGTCGATTGACCTGTCGGCGAGCCCCGACTTCGTGAAGCTCGCCGAGGCGTACGGGGCGGCGGGCATCCGCGCCACCAAGCCGAACGAGGTGGTGCCCGCGCTCGAGAAGGCGTTCGCCACCCCCGGACCGGTCGTCGTGGACGTGATGGTGGACAAAGACGAGTACTGCTTCCCCATGGTCCCGGCCGGCGGCGCGAACAAGGACATGATCCTCGAGAAGCCGAACAAGGAAGTGAAGGTCAAGGCGGCCAAGTCGCAGACGTGCTAGAGCGTTTCGGAGAGGGGCTCCGCCCCCCTCCGACGGCCCTCGCGGCAAAGCCGCGGCGTTCGCTCTGCAGCGAACGCACCGGGCCTGCCTCCCCCTGGGAGGATTGACGACAGGACGAAATGGAGTAACAGGTGCAGGACGGACAGGGCGCCCGGAAGCGCACGATCGCAGTCCTGGTCGAGAACAAGTTCGGTGTCCTGTCGCGGGTGGCGGGGCTCTTCAGCGCCCGTGGCTACAACATCGAGTCGCTGTCGGTGGGGGAGACCCTGGATTCGACGGTCGCCCGCATGACTCTGGTCGTGCGGGGGGATGAGCTCGTGATCGAGCAGGTGATCAAGCAGCTTCACAAGCTCATTGACGTCATCAAGGTCGTCGACCTGACGCACGAGGACCACGTGGAGCGCGAGCTGGTGCTGATGCGGGTGAACGCCGAGCCCCAGTATCGCGCGGAGATCCTGCGAACGGCCGACATCTTCCGCGCCAAGGTCGTGGACGTCACCCCGACGACGTTTACGCTCGAGGTGACGGGCGACGAGTCGAAGCTCGACGCGATCATCGAGCTGTTCCGCCCCATGGGCATCCAGGAGCTGGTGCGGACGGGCAAGGTGGCGATCGCGCGCGGCTCGAAGACGGCACGGCGGCGCGCCCCCGAGGACAGGCTGGGCAAGGGACCAGAGGCCGCGGCCCGGCGTCGCGAGCGGGCCGACCTGGCGGACGAACCGAGCCGCGACCCCCGCGTCGTGGGTTTCGTCGATTAAAGACCGGGACGGCCGCGAGGCGGAGGCCGAGCGGGTTCTGACCGAGATGGACGATTCCTCGTAGGGAGGAGCTGGAATGTTGGCGAAGAGCTACTACGACCAGGACGCGGACCTCTCGCTGCTCAAGGGGAAGAAGATCGCCGTCATCGGCTACGGGAGCCAGGGGCACGCTCACGCCCTGAACTTGAGGGACTCCGGGCAGGAGGTGGTCGTCGGACTCTACAAGGGCTCGCGGAGCTGGGCGAAGGCCGAGAAAGACGGGCTCCGGGTCGCGACGGTCGCCGATGCCGCCCAGATGGGCGACATCATCATGATCCTCCTGCCCGACCAGGTCCACCGGTCGACCTTCGAGGAGTCGATCAGGGGGGCCCTGACCAAGGGCAAGATGCTCATGGTGGCCCACGGCTTCTCGATCCACTTCAACCAAGTGGTCCCGCCGCCCGACGTGGATGTCGCCATGATCGCGCCGAAGGCGCCGGGGCACATCATGCGGGACCTCTTCACCCAGGGGCCCGGGGTTCCCGCCCTGCTGGCTGTCAAGCAGGACGTCTCCGGGAAGGCTCGCGACGTGGCGCTGGCCTACGCGAAGGGCATCGGCTGCACCCGCGCCGGCGTGATCGAGACCACGTTCAAGGAGGAAACTGAAACCGACCTGTTCGGCGAGCAGGTGGTGCTCTGTGGCGGCGTCTCGGCGCTGATCAAGGCGGGCTTCGAGACGCTCGTCGAAGCGGGGTATCAGCCGGAGGTGGCCTATTTCGAGTGCCTGCACGAGCTGAAGCTCATCGTGGACCTGCTCTACCAGGGCGGCCTCGCCTACATGCGCTACTCCGTCTCGGACACCGCCGAGTACGGGGATTACACGCGCGGCCCGCGCGTCGTGAACGAGGGGACCCGGGCCGAGATGCGCCAGATCCTGCGGGAGATCCAGTCCGGCCAGTTCGCGCGCGAGTGGGTTCTGGAGAACCAGGCCAATCGGGCGGGCTTCCTCGCGATGCGCCGGGTGGAGGCGGAGCACCCGGTCGAAGAAGTGGGCAAGCGGCTTCGTTCGATGATGAGCTGGATCAAGCCGCCCCGCATGTAGGAGAGACCGGGCCGGATGTCACGGGTCAAGGACGTGGCCGAGAGACGGGCGGTTCCCTCTCACGGCGCCGGGCCCCCGTCCGCCGCTTCTCGCCGCCGGGCACGGTTGAGTCGGAGGCTGCCGATCGCGTCCGAGGGTTGGGTGTTCATCCTCGTGCCGCTCGCGGTGGCTCTGCTCCTCGCGTGGGCCGGCTGGCTCAAGGTGGCGGTTCTGCCGTCGCTGGTGGCCGCCTTCATGGCGTTCTTTTTCCGCGACCCGGATCGCACCCCGTCGGCCGTGCCGGGGGCGATCCTGGCGCCGGCGGACGGGCGGGTCACCGAGGTGCGGGAGGACGTCGAGGATGCGTTCGTGGGGCGGGCCCGGCAGGTCTCGATTTTCCTCTCTCCCCTCGACGTGCACGTGAACCGCGCGTCGATCGGGGGGCGGGTGGTGAGCGTCGAGCACCGTCCGGGACGCTTCTTGCCGGCGTACAAGTCGGAGGCCGGGCAGAACGAGCGCGTGACGCTTGCCCTCGAGGGCCCGAGCGGGCGCGTTGTCATGCGGCAGATCGTGGGTGTCTTGGCTCGACGGATCGTCTGCCGCGTGCGTCCGGGTGACCGGCTGGAGGTCGGGGAGCGGTTCGGCATGATCAAGTTTGGTTCGCGGATGGACGTCGTGATGCCGGCACGGGCGCGGCTCGTCGTGCGGAGGGGTGACCGCGTCCGAGCCGGGGAGACGATCTTGGGGGTGCTGGAATGAGGCGGCGTCCGGTGGGGCTCAGGCGGAGGCGCTGGTCGGAGCTGCGCGAGCGTCGGCGGCAGACCATCTTCCTCCTGCCCGGCCTCCTGACCATCGGGAACCTGCTCTGCGGGTTCTACGCGATCGTGCTCACCCTCGACGGGCAGCACCAGGGGGCGGCCCTCGCGCTGTTGGTCGCCATGGTCATGGACATCCTCGATGGCAAGGTCGCGCGGCTCACGCGCACGACGACGCAGTTCGGCGTCGAGTTCGATTCGCTCGCCGACGTGGTCTCGTTCGGTGTGGCGCCGGCGCTCTTGCTCTACTCCTGGGCCCTGGCGCCGCTCGGGCGGGTCGGGGCGGGGGCGGCGTTCCTCTACGTCATCTGCGGCGCCCTTCGGCTGGCGCGCTTCAACGTGCTCACGGGGATCACCGACCGCCGATACTTCATCGGGCTGCCGATTCCGGGCGCCGCCGGGGCTGTCGCCTCGATGGTCCTCTTCTTCGGCTCCGTTGCGTTCGGTCGCGCCGAGCTGGCCGCGCTCGCGGGCGCCACGTATCTCCTGGCGTTCCTGATGGTCTCGAACATTCGCTACCACTCGTTCAAGGAGCTGGACTTCGCCAAGCGGCACGCCTTCGGGGTCCTCTTGGTGGTGGTGCTCGGGATCCTGATCGTGGCCGCGCACCCGCAGCTGTTCCTCTTCCTGGCCTTCAGCGTGTACGTGCTCTCGGGGCCGGCCCGCCGGGTTGTGCTGGGCAAGCGGGAACCGGCGCCGCCGCGGGTCCTCCCGGAGGCCGTGTCGAGGCCGGGCTCGGATGGTGAGGCCTGAAGCCGGCAGTGAGCCGCGGGCCGGGGCGTTGCGACCAGCGAAGTATCACGGAGAGAGGAGATTTGGCAATGGTGGACGGAACGTCGGACCGGGTCATCATCTTTGACACCACGCTGCGCGACGGCGAGCAGGCGCCGGGGTTTTCGATGAACGTGGTCGAGAAGCTCGAGCTGGCGCGGCAGCTCGCCCGGCTGAGCGTGGACGTCATCGAGGCCGGCTTCCCGATCTCCTCGGACGAGGACTTCGAGGCGGTCCGGGAGGTGGCGAAGACGGTCGGTCAGCTCGACGACCCGCCGAGCGTCTGCGGGCTCAGCCGGGTGGGTCTGGCCGACATCGACCGGTGCTGGGAGGCGGTGAAATACGCCAAGAAGCCCCGGGTCCATACGTTCGTGGCGACGTCCGACATCCACCTCAAGTACAAGCTCCGGAAGTCCCGGGCGGAGGTGCTGAAGGCGGCCATCGAGGCGGTCAAGCACGCGCGCGGCTACTGCGAGGATGTCGAGTTCTCGCCGGAAGACGCCTCGCGCTCGGACTTCGATTACATGTGCGACGTCCTCGAGGCGGTGATCGACGCGGGGGCCCGGACGATCAACATCCCCGATACCGTGGGCTACGCGATGCCGGAGGAGTGGGGAGACCAGATCGCGCGGATCCTCGAGCGCGTCAAGAACAGCTCCAAGGCGATCCTCTCCGTCCACTGCCACAACGACCTGGGACAGGCGGTGGCGAACTCGCTGGTCGCCATCCAGCGAGGCGCGCGCCAGGTCGAGTGCACCATCAACGGCATCGGCGAGCGGGCGGGCAACGCTTCGCTCGAGGAGATCGTGATGGCGCTCCGGACCCGCAAGGACTTCTTCCGGGCCGACACGCGGGTCCGAACCGAGGAGATCTACCGGACGTCCAAGCTGCTCTCGCACATCACGGGCGTTCACGTCCAGCCGAACAAGGCGGTCGTGGGCGAGAACGCTTTCGCGCACGAGGCCGGGATCCATCAGGACGGCGTCCTGAAAGAGAAGCTCACCTACGAGATCATGCGGCCCGAGGACATCGGGCGGCCCTCGAACAAGCTCGTGCTCGGCAAGCACTCGGGCCGCCACGCGTTCAAGATCAGGCTGAAGGATCTCGGCGTCGACCTGGACGGGCCGGAGCTGGACAAGGCCTTCAAGCGCTTCAAGGATCTAGCAGACAAGAAGAAGGAAGTGTACGACGAGGACCTCCTGGCGATCGTGAGCGACGAGATGACCCAGATCCCCGAGACCTACACGCTCGACTACCTGCACTTCGTCTCCGGGACGGCGCTCATCCCCTCGGCGACCGTGCGCCTGCGCCGCGAGGGGCAGACGTTCCAGGATTCGGGGACCGGCGACGGCCCGGTCGAGGCCGTGTACAGCGCGATCGACGCCATCGCGGGGGCCAAGGGGCGGCTGCTGGACTACAACCTGCGGGCGGTGACCCAGGGCCGCGACGCCATGGGGGAGGTGGCCGTGAAGGTCGACTTCGACGGCACGGTGGTGTCCGGCAAGGGTTCCTCCACCGACGTGATCGAGGCGAGCGCCCGCGCCTACCTGAACGCCATCAACCGGCTCGTGCGGCCGGCCGCGAAGGCGCAGGTCAAGGACGTCGGTCCCTAAGTCTGTCGCATGGCGAGCTACCGAATCGCGGTGCTCCCCGGCGACGGCATCGGCGTCGAGGTCACCCGGGAGGCGGTGCGCGTCCTCCAGGCCGTGGCCAAGAGCGCCGGCGTCGGGCTCGAGCTGGAGGAGGGCATCATCGGGGGAGCGGCCATCGACGC
>CAZDYT010000164.1:0-7855 GCA_964509395.1 uncultured bacterium | reverse complement strand
GTCGCGCAGGCCGTCGCCCAGGAGGTTGAACCCCATGACGACCAGGAAGATCGCGAGCCCCGGCGCGGTGGCGTACCACCAGGCCTCCGGGAGGAACTCCCGGGCCTCCGCGATGGTCCGCCCCCACTCCGGCGTGGGGGGCGGGGGCCCGAGCCCCAGGAAGCCCAGCGCCGCCGCGGTGAGGATCGTGAACCCCATGCCGATGGAGGTCCGCACGATGATCGGCGAGGCGACGTTGGGCAGGATGTGGTAGACGATCAGCCGGAACGGGGAGGCCCCCAGGGCCCCGGTGGACTCGATGAAGATCTCCTTCTGCAGGGAGCGCGTCTCCGCGTACACCAGCCGGGCGAACCACGGCCAGTAGGTGACGGAGAGGGCCAGGATCACGTTGGGCAGGGAGGGCCCCAGCGTCTGGGCGATGGCGATGGCGAGCACGACCTGCGGCACGGCCAGGAAGATGTCCGAGACGCGCATGAGGGCGTCGCTCAGCCAGGTGTGGTAGTAGCCGGCGAGGAGCCCGACCGGGACCCCGATCAGCAGGGAGGCCCCCACCGCGATCACCGCGATCACGATGGTGATCCGCGCCCCGAACAGGAGCCGGCTGTAGAGGTCGCTGCCCATCCGGTCCGTGCCGAAGTAGTGCTCCACGCTCGGGGCCCGCAGGCGCTCCGCGGGGTGGAGCTCGTAGACATCCTCGGGATGGGTCGCGAGGACCGGGGCGAAGAGGGCGGACAGGACCAGCCCGGCGACCAGCACGAAGCCGATGAGCGCCGCCCGGTCCCGCGCCAGCCCCCCGAGGATGAACAGGCCGTCGCTCACGGCCTGCCCGAGGCCGCGCCGGTCCCGGTGCCCACCGGCTCCGCGCGACGCCTCACCGGACCGTCTCCCGGGGGTCGATGAAGCTCTGCACGATGTCCACGAGCAGGTTGACCACGATGAAGATGGCGCCCGCCCAGACGGTGAACCCCATGATGGCGCTGTAGTCGGACCGGATGATCGAGTTCACCGCGTAGGTGCCGATCCCGGGCCAGTCGAAGACCGTCTCCGTGACCACCGCGCCGGCGAGCAGGATCCCGAACAGCAGGCCGATCTGGGTGACGGTGGAGATGAGGGCGTTGCGCAGGATGTACTTCCAGGTAATCACCGACGGCGGAATGCCCATGGCGCGCTCGTAGAGGACGAAGTTGCTCTGCATGACGTCCAGCACCCCCGCCCGCGTGAACCGGACGAGAGTGGCCAAGGCGGGGAAGGCCAGGGTCAGCGCGGGCAGGACGAGGTGGCTCAGGGCGTTGCGGAACGCCGCGAGATCCCAGGTGATGAGAGTGTCGACGAGAAAGAACGCGGTGACGGGCTCGGGGGGGAACCCCTTGATCCGTCCGTGCAGCGGCGTCCATCCCAGTCGCATCGCGAACAGGAGCTGGAACATGATGCCGAGCCAGAAGCTGGCGATGGCGAGCCCCGCGACGCTGATCACCCGCAGGAGGTGGTCCAGCACGGAGTTGCGCCACAGCGCGGACACGACCCCCACGGGGATGCCGACCAGGATCGAGAAGGCCATCGCGACGAGCGTCAGCTCGATCGTCGCGGGCAGCCGCCGCGCGAGGTCCTCCGCGATGGGCCGGGTCGTGTAGAGGCTCACGCCCATGTCACCCCGGACGAGCCGGCCCAGATAGTGGAAGAACTGGAGGGGGAGCGGCTTGTCGAGGCCCAGCTTCACGCGCAGCGCCTCGACCTGCTCGGGCGTGGCGATGTCCCCCGCGACGAGCGCCACGGGGTCCGCAGGGATGATGTGCGAGATCGTGAAGGTGATCACGAGGAGCCCGAGCAGCGTGGGCACGAACCACAGGAGCCGCTTGGCCGTCAGGACCAGCACCCTCATCGATGATCCGACCACCTTGCAGCCCGCCGGAGGGTCAGCGACCCAGCCGCCGACGCAAGCAGCGCGCAAGAGGGGGAGGAGGGGTCAAGACCTACCAAAGGAACCTGGACTGGGTTGCTGCTCGCCGTCCTCATCGTCGGCCGGGGGTGGGGGCCCTCGACGACCGGTCGGGGCTCAGGCCAGGTAGACGTCGACGGGGATCAGGCGGCGGTTCAGCGGGCCGATCCCGAGGCCGAGCTCTTCGAGGGTCGTCGCGCCGAGGAGCGTGGGGCCGCCGGAGGGCCCCATGAGGACAGGGGTCGTGGCGCGGCGCCCTTCGCACTCCACATCGACCTGGCTCAGAGGCCACTCTTCGACCCGCCCGTCGGCCAACACAACGCGCTGGCTTCGGAGGGGGCGACATCCCAGGGACTCGAGGACTGGCCGGGGAACCACCGAGTAGCCGGCGCCGGTGTCCACCAGCGCCTCGAGTGGGCGGGGCAGCCCCCCGTCGCGCGGGTGGAGAGTTAACGTCACCTTGAACTGTCCCATGCCCGGTGCCCGGATCCATTCTCCCACGCGGCCAGCGCGGCGGCCAACGGGCTTCCTCTGGGCACCGTCGCCTCTCGGGGGGAGGTTCGGGAGGGGGCCCCAAAGGGTGAAGCCCGTCCGATCGAGGCCCCTCCGGTAATCTCAGCTCAGTTGAGCACGCCCCACCACCCCCCCCAACCCCCCCCTCCCCAGCGACCGGGGGAAGGGGGGGCCGGCGGCTCGCGGTGATTCCTTCACGGCGTCTCACTTGAAGTAGGCCCAGCGCATCTCCTGCCCGTTGCCGACGGGGCTGAAGCGGATCCCCTCGACGTTCTTCGCGTAGGGCCCGAACCACTTGGTGTTGTAGATCCACATCCCCGCGGCCTCCTCCACCACGATGCGGGTGGCGTCCTGGTAGGCCTTCTCCCGCGCCTTCTGGTCGGTCGAGCGCTGCGCGAGATCCAGGAGCTCGTCCACCTTGGGGTTCTTGTAGAAGCTCGAGGCCTTGAAGGTGCCCCACTGGCCGGAGTGGAACATCTCGCCGACCCAGTTGTGCGGATCCGGGTAGTAGGTGCTGATCCAGTAGAACACCAGGTCCGGCGTGGTCTCGGGCTTCTTCATCTTGTCCACCATCACCGGCCACAGCTCGCCGACGAGCTTCGACTCGATCCCGACCTTGCGCAGGCCCGCCTGCATCAGGGTCGCGGCCTGCTCGGTCTGACTGAAGGCCGTCAGGTAGCCGATCGTCAGCGGACGGTCCACCTTGACCTTGGCCTGCGCGAGCTCCTGCCGGGCCCTCTCGAGGTCGTACGTGTAGCCCTTCACGTCCTTGGGGACGCCCCACATGTTGTTCGGGATGGGCACGGGGTTCCGCTCCACCGACCCGCCCAGGATCTCCTTGTTGAACCCGTCGTAGTCGAAGGCGTAGCTGATGGCGCGCCGGACATGCACGTCGGTGAGCGGGGGGCGCTGGTTGTTCAGCTGGGCCATCTTGATGCGCATCGACTCCTGCTCGATGACCCTGACGTTCGGCGCCTCCTTGAGCCGCTTCACCTGGTCCAGAGGCAGGTAGCCGCCGGTGCCCTGGAAGTCCCCCTTGATCATGCCCAGGACGCGCGTGCTGTCCTCCTTGACCTGCTGGAACTCGATCTCCTCGATGTACTTATCGCCCCACCCCAGGAAGTGATCCTTGAAGCGCCTGGCGACGAACCCGACCGCCGGGTCAAAGCGCGTCAGCATGTAGGACCCGGAGCCCGCCTCGTTGCTGGCCAGCCAGGCCGCCCCCCAGTCCCCGTCCTTCTCGTGCTTCTTGAGGAGCGCCGAGTTCACCACGTGGATCTCCGACACGACGGAGAGGAAGATGGCCGTGGGCTTCTTCAGGGTGAACTCCACCGTGTAGCGATCGACCGCGCGCGTCTTCCCCGGCTCGATCATGGTGGACAGGAACGGCGCGGCGCCTTTCTTCAGCGCGAGGATGCGCTCCATGCTGTACTGCACGTCCTCCGCCGTGACCTCGGCGCCGTCGTGGAACTTGGCGCCCTTGCGAAGCTTGAAGGTGTACCTGAGCCCGTCCGGAGAGACCGCGTGGCTCTCGGCGAGCCAGGGGCTGAGCTTGGGCGGGTTGTCGAGCCACCGGTAGAGCCCGTCGTAGAGGTTCAGCCGGACGGCCACGCGGCCCACGTCCCAGACCACGTGCGGGTCCAGGGTGTCGTAGGTGCTTTCGTTGGCGAACACGAACCGCTGCGCCGTCGCCGGCTGGGCCCCCAGCAGCAGGGCAAGGGCCGTCAGCCCCGCCACCGCGGCACTGCCCAGGCCCCTCCGCAGCCACGTCGAGCAGCGCACTCTCCCGTCACGTGTGTGTGTCATGACCACTCCTCCTCGGGTCTCGGGTTTTCTCCGGGAGCGACGCCAACGGCCAACCGCTCCGTGGCGGTCCGCCGCGCGCGCTCAGCTGATCCACTGTGCTCCATCGACATCCACGACCTCGCCGGCGCTACGCGCGCCCCAGCGGGCCCCGGTCATAGGTCCACGTGATCGGGCCGCGCGCCGCGCGCAACGCCTCACGGCGCGCCTTGGTCGCCATCGAGTCGACCGCCCGGCCGCCCGCGGCCAGCGCCACGCCGTAGTCCCGTTCGGCGGCCTCGGCCGAGACCCGGCCGTCCATGACGTCCTCGAGGACGCGCTCCTCCTCCCGCTCCAGCGGGTCCCCGTGCCCCGCCCCGCCCGCCACCCGGACGTGCAGCGTGTCCCCGGGGCGCAAGGTCACCATCTGCTTCCCGGGGATCGCCTCGCGCGCGCCGTCCGCGCGCTCGACCACGGCCTCGCCGCCCGCCGCGGGCCGGCCACCGAAGAGCCCCCACGGGACCGTGTCGAAGCGCTCGCCCCGATGGGACACCGTGAGATCGGCCGAGAGCGCCTGGAAGGCCTTCTCGAGGCCGAGGCCGCCCCGGTACCGGCCGGCGCCGCCGGAGTCCGGCCGCGTCCGGCAGTACGGGATCCGGATGGGGAAGTTCATCTCGATGGCCTCGACGGGGATGTTCATGCAGTTCGTGACGTCCGTCTCGACGGCGTCGAGACCGTCCTTCCGCGGCCGCGCGCCCATCCCGCCGGCGGCCAGCTCGGCCGCGACGAACGGGCGACCGGTCCCGGGCATCACCCCGCCCAGGGCCATGACGAGCAGGGTCCCCGAGCTCGCGGCGGGCACCTTGTCCGGCAGGGCCCGAACGAACGCCCCGAGCAGCGTGTCGGCGATCCGCTTGACCGTCGCGGTCCGCCCGCTCACCGGAGCCGGCGGCGACGGGTTGACGAGGCTCCCCGACTCGAGGATCACCGAGACCGGCCGGAAGCACCCCGCGTTGTTGGGGATCTGCGGGTCGGTGATGGCGCGGATGGCGTAGTAGACGGCCGAGAGCGTCGAGGAGGGGACCGAGTTGAAAGGGCCGCGGACCTGCGGGCTCGTCCCGGTGAAGTCGAAGGTGAGATCGGAGCCGCGCACGGTGACGGCCACGCGGATCTCGACACGCCGATCCAGGTCGATCCCGTCGTTGTCGAGCGCGTCGGCGAAGCGGTAGGTGCCGTCGGGGATCGCGGCGATCTGGCGGCGCGTCATGACCTCGGCGCGGGCGAAGAGCTCCGCGATCGCGGCCATGATCGTCTCGGCGCCGTGCTTCCGGTAGAGCTCCTGCATCCGGGCGCAGCCGAGGTTCCCGGCGGCGACCTGGGCCATCAGATCGCCGACGACCACGTCGGGAATGCGGACGTTCCGGCGGATGAACGCCATGACCGTCCGGTCCAGCTCGCCCTGGCGCATGAGCCGACACGGGGGAATGATGAGGCCTTCCTGGTAGATCTCGGTCGCGTCCGTGGGGATGCTTCCGGGCGTCTTGCCGCCGACGTCCTGGTGGTGGCACATGGTCGTGGCGAGCGCGAGGGGGCGCCCGGCGGTCTCTGCATCGAAGATCGGGATCACCACCACCCAGTCCGGCAGGTGCGTCCCGCCGTCGTAGGGGTCGTTGAGCAGGAACGCGTCCCCCTCGCGCATCGTCTCGGGCGGGAACACTTCCACGATCTTCCGCACGGCGAACACGAGCGAGCCGAGGTGGATGGGGATGCCCGTGCCCTGCGCGATGGTCTCGCCGTTCGTGTCGAAGAGCGCGGAGGAGGCGTCGAGCCCCTCCTTCACGATGGGGGAGTACGCGCTCTTGAGGATCGTGATCTCCATCTCGTCGGCGATGGCGTCGAAGCGGTTGCGGAGGACTTCCAGCAGAATCGGGTCCGGGAAGCCCATCACGTCTCCCGCTGTCCGCGCCCGTCACCCTCGCCCGGCGTGGGCGGGGCTCTCCGGATCAGGAGGTTCCCGGCCGGATCTCGGACCGCCGTGTAGCCGGGCGGGACGACCGTGGTGGTGTCGGCCTGCTCGACGATCGCGGGGCCGGCGATCGATTGGCCGGCGGAGAGGTCCCCGCGCTCGTAGGCCGCGGTCGCGCGCCAGGCGCCGCCGAAGTACGCCGTGCGCCCGCCCTTGAGCGCCGGGGCCCCGGAGGGCCGGACCCGGGTCTCCTGACCGAGCCGCGGAGGCGGCAAGGGATGGCGGTGCACGGCGCGCAGGTTCACGATCTCCACGGGATCGTCCGGCCGGTGATGGCTGTAGACGCGCTGGTGGACGGCGTGGAACGCCGCCACGATGGCCGGGATCGTCGCGGGGCTCACCTCCGGCGGGAGCGGCACCTCGAGCTCGTACGCCTGTCCGACGTAGCGCATGTCCGCCGCGAAGGCGACCTCTACCTGATCCAGCGGCACGCGCTCGGCGCGCATCCGCTCGCGTCCCTGCGCGTCCAGCTCCCCGAGGATCCGACTGATGACGGCGCAGTCGGGGCTCCGCATGTCCTGCACCGCGGTGCGCGAGTGCGAGTGCTCGATGGCGGCCACCAGGAGCCCGAACGCCGAGAGCACGCCCGGCGCCTCCGGCACGATGACCGTCTCGATGCCGAGCTCCTCGGCCAGGGCGACGCCGTGGACGGGCCCCGCGCCGCCCAGGAGGACCAGGGCGAACCCGCGCGGGTCGTAGCCGCGCTTGATCGTCACCAGCCGGATCTGGTCGGCCATCCGCGCGTTGATGACCCGGTGGATCCCCGCGGCGGCGGCGACGGGGTCCATGCCGAGCGCCCCGGCGACCTCGGCGACGGCGGCGTGCGCGAGCGTGGGGTCCAGCCGCAGGGTGCCGCCCGCGAAGTAATCCGGATTGAGGTATCCGAGGACCAGGCTCGCGTCGGTCACGGTCGCGCGGCTGCCGCCTTGCCCGTAGCAGGCGGGACCCGGGTCGGCGCCGGCGCTCTCCGGCCCGACCCGGAGGCCGCCCGCGGCGTCGATCGACGCGATGCTCCCGCCGCCGGCCCCGATCGTGTTCACGTCCACCATGGGGACCCGGACCGGGTAGCCCCCGACCGACCCCGCCTGGCTGATGAGCGGGGCCCCGGCCTGGACCAGGGCGACGTCGGAGCTCGTGCCGCCGATGTCGATGGAGATGATGTCCCCGTACCCGGAGGCCTGGGCCGCGAAGACCGCCCCGACGACGCCCGCGGCCGGGCCGGAGAGGACCAGCGCCACCGGGCGCGCCGCCGCCATGCGCGCCGCGGTGATGCCGCCGCGCGACTGCATGATCTGAGGCTCGGCGCTCACGCCCAGGGCCTTGAGGGCGCCGTCCAGCCCGCCGAGGTACCGGGCGCAGAGGGGCCGCAGGTAGGCGTCGAAGGCGGTGACGCAGACCCGCTCGTACTCGCGGAAGGTCGGGTCGACCTCGCTCGAGAGCGAGACCGCCAGGGCGGGATGGTGGCGCTCGATCAGCTCGCGCGTCCGCCGCTCGTGCGCGGGGTTGAGGAAGGAGAAGAGGTAGCAGACCGCCACGGCCTCGATCCCCTCGTCCTCGCGGAGCCGCTCGACCACCCGCAGGACGGCCGCCTCGTCGAG
>CAZDYT010000163.1:0-7916 GCA_964509395.1 uncultured bacterium | reverse complement strand
GATGAACTTCCGTATGTCAACGGATCGCGGGCCCCCGTCTCGGCCGCCAAAATTGACGGGGCGTCAGGCTCGAGAATCTGCGGATACAGGACGACCGGTGAGGTTGACCCAAGCCGGGCCAGGATGCTGACCAGACCGCCGCACCCCGAGAAGCCTCTTCATCGGCTTCGACGTGCGCGCGGACGCTTCGGCGGTGGGACGGGCCTTCTGAGGCGGGCGTCGGTGCACGCCTCGCACCAGTAGTCGCGGCCGAGCTGGGAGTAGCCCCCCTCGCTGAGCACGATCACCGCCTGGCACTCGGAGCAGCGGGTCGGCTCGTAGGCCGGCGGGTTCTCGAGCTTCTCGAAGTTGTACTCGTTCGTCCCATAGTAGACGTAGATCTCCGTCTCGAACTCGCGCCCGCAACGGCCGCAATCCTTCCAGGAGCCGCGGTGTCCCTCCGCGTGGTGGTAGCCGCACAGCGTGAACCGGCGGTGGTTGCGGGAGCAACTGTTCCGCGCGTAAGAGAACAGGACGTATGCGTCCTCATCGTCGCAGATCGATTGCCGGCAGCACTCCGTGCGCGTCAGCTTGGCCGTCTTCCCGCACAGCCCGCACCGCGGCCGCGCCGCCGCCGCCCGCTTCGGCCGGATCTTCCCGCCGCCCGGCCCTCGCGCCCGGTCTCTCTCATTTGCCAACGGTCGCCCTCCGGTCCCACGGCCCTCCCGCCCAGTGGTGGATGAGGCCGCTGTCGCCGCACACGGGACACCTCCAGGAGAGGTCGCCCGATCCCAACTCGACCACCCCGCTGATCCGCCCGGGACAGGGCCGCCGACCCGGCCGCCGCCGGCAGCGGATGTCCGTGGCCCGCAACACGGCCGGCCGCCGGCTCGTCACCGCCGCCACGATGGCGCCGAGGTGCCGGGCGAGGCGACGGGCGGCGGCCGGCATGTCGGCGAGCTGACCCCGCTCGTCGAAGAAGTGTGTCATGTCGGTGACCCAGATGGTCGGTCTCAGCGTTGTCTCCTTCGGAGAGAGTCGCCCGGCCCGGGCGGCCTGGTCCCGGCGAGAGGAGCCTATCGCAGCTCGGCCCGTGCCGCAATGACGCCGCGGGGAGAGCCGTTGCCAGGCCCCGCTCGCGTATGCGATACGCACGCGCGGAAGCGCCTCATCCGGCAGCGACTCCGCGCCGAGGGCTGCCCGGTCGGCTCAGCCGGCTGCCCGGGGCCGTGAGCGGACGCCCGAAGGGGCTTCCTCCTGCTGACGTTCACAATCTCTGTCTGTTCACTCTTTTTGAACATGGTAATGTTGTGAACGCAATGGGTCAACCTGACCAGGCCCTTATGGCGCTGTGTCGAAGCCATCTGGAGGCCCTCCCCGGGGTTCGGAAGGTCTCTGCCCTGCGCACCCCTGCGTCCGCCACGGCCCTGCCACGCGCGGACTTCGGCCTGATTCTCGACACCGACGTGGGCCCGATCCGGTACCTCGGCGAGATCAAGCGCCGGCTCACCGCGCCTCGGCTCGAACACACGCTCGTGCTGCTGGCCGCGACGAAGCCCCGTCGAAGGAAGGCGACCCGCCGAATGCTCTTGGCTGACTACATCGCTCCCGCGCTAGCCCAGCGCCTCGAAGACGAGGGGATCGATTACGTAGACGCAGCAGGCAATCTGCTGATCCGGAAGCCGGGCCACCTCTATCTCTTCAAGTCGGGAGCGAAGCCGCCCCGGCTGACCGAGCAGACCCCGACACGGTTGGCCACGCGCAGTGGCCTCCAAGTCCTCTTTGTGCTGCTGCTAGAGCCGCCCGCCGCGGCGCCGCCATACCGCGAGCTGGCGGTGCAAAGCGGCGTGGCCCTGGGCTCAGTCGCTGGGATCATGGCGGACCTCAAGCGCAAGGGCTACCTCGTCCGCCACCGGGAGGGGTGGCAGCTCGTGCGGCGCCGCGCCTTGCTCGAACTCTGGGTCTCGGGCTACGGTGAGCGGCTCCGCCCGAAGCTCGTACTTGGCCGATTCCAGTCCCCGGAGACCGATCTGGCCGAGACGCTGGGCCGCGTCGTGGACGCCGCCACCGCGCGCCAGCTGGAGTATGCGGTCACGGGGGGATTCGCGGCGGACGCCCTGACGCACCACTACCGGGGGGATCAGCTCATCCTCTTCGTGTCCGCGTGGCCGAGAAATCTCCTCCAGGAGCTCCGGTGGCTCCCCTCGGCGCGGGGGCCCGTTACCCTCGTGCGGTATTTCTGCCCCGCTGTCGCCAGCAAGACGGCCGGGCCGCGCGGAACGGTGCTCGCGCAGCCGCTGCTGGTGTATGCCGAACTCTTGCACGACGGCGGCGAGCGCGCCCGGGAAGCGGCGCGCGCGCTGTACGATCAGTACCTGTCCCCATTGATGGGCGATGACACTTGATCCAGCGGCGCTCGCCGCGCTGCGGGTGCTCATGAGCGTTCTCGGCCCCAACATCCCGATGGTCATCGTGGGCGCCACAGTCCCAATGGTGCTGCTCGATCTGCAGCAGGGCCGGACCGGGGGCCGGGTTACGCGCGACGTGGACGCGGTGATCCAAGTGGCCACCTGGGAGGGGTGGGCTGGGCTCAAGCGCCGACTCTTCGCGGTAGGGTTCCGGCCAGGCCGGGAGCCACATCGTTTCTACTTCGGCGTAGCCGAGCTCGACGTGATCCCCTACAGCCCGGCGCTCGTCTCGGGCGACCGGCTCGAATGGCCGGGCGAGGACCGCGCGATGAGTGCCCTCGGCCTCGATGAGGCCTTTGCCTGTGCCCGCCCGCAGGCACTCGCCGAGGATCTCGTGCTCCCGATGGTTTCCCTTGCGGGGTGCGTCTTGTTGAAGCTGATCGCCTACCGCGATCGGCCGGCCGAGCGGGCCCGGGATCTCGTCGATGTCGTGTACTGCTTCGAGCACTACGCCGAGGAGCCTGGGGGGTCCCGACACGATGTTGCTGGAATCGTGGTCGACGGCCGGATCGTGTCGTATGAGGAGGCCGGGGCCTACCTGCTCGGCACCGAGGTCGCGACGCTGGCCCGGCCCGCGGCGCAGGCGGCGGTCCGCGAGGTGCTGGCGCGCCTGCCGGATCAGTACGCATGGCCAATCCAGCAGATCCTGGCCGAAGAGCAGCGGTGGGGCGACGAGGGGCACCGTCGGGCGGCGCTGTGGCGCCTGTTCCGCGTGTTCGGCGCGGGGCTCAACGCCAGCGATCAGCAGGAGGCTTGACGACGGTGATCGCCCGTCCGTGCCCCAGAGGAACCAGTGCGAGCCGCCGGCACCCGCGGGAGGAACAGGAGGCGCGTCACGCCCGGGAGCCCGCCTCCGGCACCTCCCGCCATCGGGCGAGATGACCTTCGATCGCACCCGCCACCAGCGGGCGGGCCTCGAAGGGCTCGAGGCCTTCCGCCAGGAGGTCGTCGTAGCGGGTGTGATGGTGGCGGACGTGGGCGCGGACGGCCAGGGTCACCGCCCCCTCGTCCAGGACCTTGGCCGCCCGCGAGCGCCCCACCCGCCCGCTGTGCTTCTCGCACGCCCGCCGCGCGATCGCTTCGGCCTCCTCCCCGGGGCAGCCCGGGAAGAGCTCGACGATCCGCGCGAGGAACCGTGTGAAGTAAGCCTGCTCCTTGCGCTCCGCCCGGACCTGCCGCGGCCCGCGCGCCGCCTGCCGGCGGGCCGCGTCCTCTTCACGGCTCGCTCGGGCCGCCGCCAGTGCCTCCGGCTCGACCAGCACGCCCTGCCGTTCGTGTCGCTTGCGGGCCCGGGAGAACTTCACGACGATCGCTACCCGCGAGGACAGGGTGAGCGCGCGCCGCGTGAGCGCCACATCGCCCGCGGGCAGGTACTCCAGGTCGGCCAGGCCGGCACAGGCGAGGCAGCGAAGGCCGGCCTCGCGCTTCAGCACGACGACGGGCACCCCTCGGCGTCTCGGCCCCGCAGGCGACGCACCGCTCGCCGTCCCGGTGGCTGATCCACACGACCGATCGCGCGCCGGCCATCGCGATCCGATGATACGCAGAAGGCCTTGCGGACTCACCTCGGTCACCAGACGGCGCTCAGACACCGGTAACAGGGCCGGCCTTGCCCCCGCTCAGCCTGGGCCTCTTGTGGACACGCGCCGGTAACGGGTCGCGCCACCACAGTGGTATGCTAACAGTGCAATGGAAAGATCGGGTGAGGGCAGCCCTCCACCTGAGGTGATCTTCCTCGTCGAAGAGGCCCCGGAAGGAGGCTTCACCGCACGGGCCCTCGGGGAGTCGATCCTCACCGAAGCCGACGACATCGCCGATCTGCACGCGAGCGTCAGGGACGCGGTGCGCTGCCACTTCGATGACGATAAGATCCCGAAGATCATCCGGCTCCACTTTGTGCGCGAGGAAGTCATCACGGCTTGAGGCTTCCGCGGGACGTCTCCGGTGACGCCCTCGCGCGGGCGCTCGCCGATCTTGGCTACCGGCCGACTCGCCAGACCGGAAGCCATCTCCGCCTCACGACCCTCGAGGGTGGGAGCATCGCGTCACCATCCCACGCCACGCGACTCTCCGGGTTGGCGGCGCTCGCAGGTGTCTTGGGCGACGTGGCACAGCACTTCGGCCTGACCCGCGAGGCACTGGCGGAGCGCCTGTTCGGGCGGTAGCTGCCGGCGCGCAGCCCTCAAGGCGGGCATTCTTTCCCCCTGCCAAAACGCGACGACCCCGGCACTGGTCGCGGGCATCATGGTCCGATGAGATCCCGGTGTCGCGTCGGATGGACGGTGATGGGCTGGAAGATCTACCATGAGGCAGCGGACGACCCCTCGAAGACGAGCCGTGCGCGAAGCGCGCGACCCGGGGTGTAGATCGTCGCTAGCCGGCGTGCGTCAAGACCTGGACCTCATGCTGGAGCCGGTCGCCCAGGCGGTCCTTCTCGATCTCGAGATCGTAGCGGGCCTGGAGGTTCAGCCAGAACCGCTCGGAGGTCCCGAAGTAGCGCGCCAGACGCAGCGCCGTGTCGGCCGTCACCGCGCGCTTCCCGTGAACGATCTCGTTGATCCGGCGCGGCGGGACCGTGATCGATTGCGCCAGCCGGTACTGGCTGATGCCGAGCGGCCGCAGAAACTCCTCGTATAGGATCTCCCCAGGGGCGACAGGCGGAAGCTTCCGCACCCGCCGCCGCGCCGCTCGTTCAGTGGTAGTCGACGATCTCGACGTCATGCACGTCACCGTCCTTCCACCGAAAGCACACACGCCACTGGTCGTTGATCCGGATGCTGTGCTGTCCTGCTCGATCCCCGGTCAGCTTCTCGAGCCGGTTGCCCGGCGGCACCCGCAGGTCCTCGAGCGATTCCGCCGCGTCGAGCAGCAGCAGCTTCCGCAGCGCCGCCCGACGCACGTCCGGGGCGAGCTTCCTGACCGGCTCGCGACGGAACAGTCGCTCCGTGTCCCGTTCCCGGAAGCTCCGGACCATCCCGGGGCATCATAACGCGTCGCGCTCATAACGGCAAGCGTTATCAGGCGAGGCCGAGGACTACCGCCGCGAGTCGGAGACCCTCCGCGTGACCCAGAAGGGTGGCCGGGAGCTCAGGCTCCCGGTGACGCCAGCCCCACTCTGCCTTTGACGCGCCTGGCCAGTCGCGCTACTTCTTCGTCACGTGGGGTTGGGAGCACGCCTCCTCGTCGAGGAACGCCGTCCCGGCGTGACATCGACATCGTGACCGCCATGCGGCACCGGATCCAGCCCCGTCGCCACCGTGGCCGGTGACGCGGCGCGGGAGTCCTCAATCGAGCGACGGCTGACGCTCGCGGTCTCACGCTCGGGACGGCTCCGCCTCCTCGAAAGCCCGGACGCCTCCCCGCTCGACCCGAGGCCGGCGGGGGCGATCGCGGCCGCCTTCGCCCGCGGGCCGGCCGCCGGGCTCTTTCACCTCGGCGCCGTCGAGGTCTCCACCCGGCTTCCGCCCGCGCTGGCATTCTTCCGGGACTTCGCGCGGCTCTTCGTCACCCGACTCTGCGGCCTCGGCGACATCGAGGAGCGGCGCGCCCAGGTGGACGTCCCGGCCCCACCGGACGAGCTCGACCGGCTCGCCGGCGAGGCGCCGCCGCTGGCCGGCGGCGAGTACGTGGATGCGGCCCGGCTCCGGACCTGGTGGGCGGAGCTCGAAGCGTTCTTCTGCGAGGAGGTCCGCCACCATCGGGGAAGCATCCAGTCCTATCTGCAGGCCAAGAACTCCGTCTGGAACCTCGTCGGGCGAGTCTACTTCCACCTGGCGGAGAACAAGCACGACGGCGACCATCCGTTCGCCTTCCTCGCCACCTACACGACCCGTCTCTCCGGCCAGGCCCGGCCGCAGCATCAGCCCCTCGGCCAGGCGCTCCGGACGCTCGCAGGGGACCGGGCGGCCCTCCTGTCGCTGCTCGCGCCAGTCGACCGCGCCGCCGCGACCAGTCCCATGCTCAAGGACCTGGTGGACACGGGGGACATCTTCCAGCCCCTCGCCTGGACGCCCCGCGAGGCCCACCGCTTCCTCCAGGACGTGCCCGCCTTCGAGGCGGCTGGCGTCATGGTCCGGGTGCCCGACTGGTGGAGGGCGGATCGCCCCAGGCGGCTCGAGGTCAGCGTCACCGTCGGCGGCAAGCCGCCCTCCACCCTCGGCCTGGACGCGCTCCTCGACTTCTCGGTCGCCCTCACCCTCGATGGGGAGGCCATCTCCGACGCGGAGTGGCGAGCGATCCTCGCCGGCGCGGACGGGCTCGCCCTCGTGCGGGGGAAGTGGGTGGAGTTGGACCGGGAGAAGCTCCGCGAGGTCCTCACCCACTGGGAGACGGCGCGACGGGCGGGCCGCGACGGCCTCTCCTTCCGGGAGGCGATGCGCCTCCTTGCCGGGACGGCGCTCTCCGACGGGGAGCCGGCGGCGGCGCCGGAGCGCGGGGACGACTGGTCCCGGGTGGTCGCGGGGGAGTGGCTCGCGGCGACGCTCGAGCGCCTGCGCCGGCCCGAGGCGCTGGCCGCGGCCAGTCCGGGCGCGGCGCTCCGGACGACGCTCCGCCCCTATCAGGAGATCGGGGTCCGCTGGCTCTGGTTTCTCTCTCGCCTCGGCCTGGGCGCCTGCCTCGCCGACGACATGGGCCTGGGCAAGACCGTCCAGGTACTGGGCCTGCTCCTGCTCCTCCCGACCGGGGACGCCCCGCGCCCCGCGAGCGGCCGGGGCGGCGCCGATCGCCGGCGGCCGAGCCTCCTCGTGGTGCCGGCGTCCTTGATCGCCAACTGGCAGCAGGAGATCGGGCGGTTCGCGCCCGATCTCGAGGTGCTCGTGGCCCATCCATCGGAGCGGCCGGGCCGGGAGCTGTCCGCCCTGGCCGCGGAGGATCTCGCCGGCGTCGACGTGGCGATCACCACGTATGGCCAGGTCCCACGGCTCCCCTGGATCGGCGAGGTCGAGTGGGACCTGCTGGTGCTCGACGAGGCCCAGGCGATCAAGAATCCCGCCGCCCAGCAGGCCCGAGCGGTCAAGCGGCTCCGGAGCCGTGCCCGGGTGGCGCTGACGGGCACGCCGATCGAGAACCGGCTCTCCGATCTCTGGTCGCTGTTCGACTTCCTGAACCCCGGACTCCTCGGCAGCGCCCGGGCGTTCACCCGGGTCACCCGGGGGCTCGCGGCGGGCGGCGACCGACACTACGGGCCGCTCCGGGCGCTGGTGCGGCCGTACATCCTGCGCCGGCTCAAGACCGACCGCCAGGTCATCGCCGATCTGCCGGACAAGACCGAGGTGCGCGCGTACTGCCCGCTCACCCGGAGGCAGGTCGCCCTCTACCAGCAGGCGGTGAAGGAGCTCGAGCGGCGGCTCGGCGATCTTTCCGGGATGGAGCGGCGCGGCACCATCCTCGCGCTCCTCCTGCGCCTCAAGCAAATCTGCAACCATCCCTCGCAGTGGCTCGGCGACGGCGCCTACGCGCCCGACGAGA
>CAZDYT010000162.1:0-7924 GCA_964509395.1 uncultured bacterium | reverse complement strand
GACGGCTCGACGTCCTCGTCAACAATGCGGGCGTGGGGATCCTCGCGCCCGTGGCCCAGACGAGCGCCGCCGAGTTCGAGGCGCTCATGCGCGTGAACTTCCTCGGCGCCGTTTACGGGGTGCTGGCCGCGCTGCCCCACATGCGGCGCCAGGGGGCGGGGCACATCGTGAATGTCGCCTCCGTCGTCGGGAAGCGCGCGAGCCCCTTCCGGGCGGCCTACGTCGCCTCGAAGTTCGCCCTCGTGGGGTTTTCGGAGGCCCTGCGGATGGAGCTCCGCGGCGAGGGGATCCACGTCACCTGCGTCTGCCCGGTCGGGACAGCCACGGAGTTCCACGACGTGGAAGCGAACCGGCTCGGCGTCTCCGGGCGGGGCGGGCCGATCCAGAGCGCCGAGCACGTGGCGCGGAAGATCGTCGGGGCGCTCCGCCGGCCGCGCCCCGAAGTCCACCCCTACCCGCCGGCGCGCCTCCTCTTCCTCATGAACGACCTCGCCCCCGGGCTCGTGGACCGGCTCCTGATGGCGCTGAGCCCCCGGGCGCGCCAGTACTGACGCTCCCCGGGGGCTCCGCCTTCACTCGCCGACCCGCGCGATCCCTGTCCTCAGCTCAGTCTGTGACGGGGACGTCCGTCTGGGGCGCGACGACCTTGAAGTTGTCGGTCTTGCTCCGGCTCGGGAGGAAGCAGCCGCACGCCATGTAGTCCGAAACCGGGGTCATCCAGACCTTGTACACGCCGTCCGGGTTGGGCGTGGCGTTAAAGGGCGCGAGTCTCACCGTGGTGCTGGCGCACTTCCCGGTATTTGTGTAGTGGCTACCCGCGTAAGCCGTGATGACGCCGCCGGTTACTGTCATTTCACCGTTGCTTGGCCCATCGGCAGACAGCAGCACACTTCCCGAGGGGTCGGTGACCTGGAAGTAATACATGCCGTCGGGCAGGCCGGCGGCTGTGCAGGGCGCGTTGGGGCGCGGACCGCCGTTGAGGTACACATCCTCCTGGAAGTCGTACACGTTGCCGTTCACGAAGCTGGCCGTCATGTCCGTGGTGAAAATGGCCCCGGAGAGGCCGCCGGCGATGGCCGGGTGTGCGATGAGAAGTGTCAGCGCTGCGAGCGCTGCGTGGATGACGTGGAGGCGGAGTCCCTTTGCGTTCATGCTGGGATTCCCTCCTCTGTTGTTGTTTGGAGGTTGACGAAATCCCGACCGTGGACGGCAACCATCGTCCTCAGGCGGCGGCCCGGCGGCTCTGCCCGGAGCGAGCGAGATCACGCGGACTCTCTGAGTCAGGCTCGTCGCGAGGAGTGGCAAAAGCATTTTTGCTAGTCCGATGTGCGCGACTCCTTTCTACCAGGGTGGCCTGCGTTGATCTATTGGACATTGGTCCCTTGGACCTTGGTCGGGGCCCGACGTCCTCGGTCCAGACCGTCAATCGCCAGCTGACGCCCGTTCGAGACGCGCCGTCCAGCCGCTCACCCCGGCCTCGTGGCCCCGGCCGCAACCGTGCCCCATCGGAGCGCCTGCCGCTGCTCCCATTCGTCGACCGGCCTAGTAGCGTGAAGGGGTGGAGGAAAGTGGTTGACACTCGTCAAGTGTTGAGCTATAGTCCGCTCCAAGAAAGGAGGGGCCAAGTGATGGCGGCGACAGGCTTGCTGGAGACGATGGCCCGGGGGGATCTGGACGCGCTCGTCGAGGAAGTCGGCGCGAGCTACCGCGCCGGCGCGCTGGAGGCGCTCAGCGTCGCGGACCCCGAGTGGCGGGATGCGGTCGATCGGGTGGAGCGGGAGGTGGGTGGGCTTTACCAGGCGCTCCATGAGGCCGACTTGACCTGGGGACGGTGGTGCGACGCGGTCGCCGAGTTGCGCCGGCTCTGGGCCCGGGCCGGCGACGTGAGCCCACTATCCCGGGAGGGCTCCCTCGAGGACGTGGCGTAGGGTGACCACCGGTCGAGGGGCCGGCGTCGCCTCGGCGCGGCCGTATAATGGCCGGCGATGCCTTCGGTCGCCGCGCCCCGGGACTGTTTCGTCACGGTCAACGGGCTCCGCCTCCGCTACCGTGACTGGGGCGGGCGGGGGCGGGCGTTCCTTGCCCTTCACGGCTCCCAGGCGCACGCCCACTGGTGGGACCCCGTCGCGCCGCGCCTGGCGCCGCGGTTCCGCGTCCTGGCGCTCGACTGGCGCGGCCACGGGCGCAGCGCCTGGTCCCGGCCCCCGTCCTACACGTCCGAGGACTTCGCGGCCGACCTCCTTGGGGTGATCCAACGGCTCGGTCTCGAGCGGGTGATCGTCGCGGGCCACTCGATGGGCGGGCACGCGGCGCTGGCCTTCGCTGCCTCGCACCCCCACGCGCTCGAGCGGCTCATCGTGCTCGACGCGAAGCCCGCGGTGAACCTCGCGCGCCTGCTGGAGTTGCGCGCGCGCGGCGAGCGACCCCGGCTCGAGTTCCCGAGCCGCGAGTCGGCACTCCGCCGCTTCCGCCTCTCACCGCCGGAGACCACGGCCTCGCCGACCCTCGTCCGCGCGATCGGAGCCCGGGGGATCCGTCGGCTCGCCGGAGGGCGCTGGGTCTACCGTTTCGATCCGGCGTGTGAGCGAGTCCGCGTCCCGGTCGATGCGTGGCCGCTGCTTCCACGGATCACGGTCCCGACGCTGATCGTCCGGGGCGAGTGGAGCACCGTGCTTTCACACGAGATGGCCGGGCGGATGGCGAAGCTGATCCCCTCGGCTCGCCTGGAGGAGATCCCCGGTGCGTACCATCACGTCACCCTCGACGCCCCCGAGGTCCTCGCGGATTGTCTTCTCGCCTGGCTCGGTTAGGAAGATCTCCGTCGCTCCGCGTCCCTGGCGCCCTGTGGTATAAAGGCAGCAGTGGCAGCAGCGAAGCGGCCAAGGCCGGTGAGAACGGCCTCCGCGTGCTGGCGCAGGTGGACGCCGCGCAGGCTGGGACCAAGAAAGGATTCTGATATGGCGAGCTATGCCCTCCGGGAAAAGGCGATCGTCCTCCATCCGGAGGATGATGTGGCGATCGCGAAGGCGCCGATTCCGGCCGGGACCGTGCTGGAGGACGGGCCGGAGCGGATCACGGTGCTGTGCGACATCCGGCCCGGCCACAAGGTCGCGCGGCGGGCTCGGGCGGAGGGCGAGGCGGTGCGGCGCTACGGGCAGGTGATCGGCTTCGCGACGCAGCCGATCGCCCGGGGCGAGCACGTGCATACCCACAACCTCGCCGTCGGCGAGCTCCACCAGGAGTACGAGGTCGGGACGGACGTTCGGCCCGTCGAGTACTACCCGCCCGCCGAGATGCGCTGCTTCGACGGCTTCCTTCGCGCCGACGGCCGGGTCGGCACGCGGAACTACGTCGCGGTGATCTCCACGGTCAACTGCTCGGCAAGCGTTTGCCAGTTCATCCGGGAGCGCTTCCGGGAGGTCCAGAAGGACTACCCCAACGTGGACGGCGTGATTGCCATCACCCACAAGTCCGGTTGCGGAACGAAGCTCTTCGGCGAGGACCACGACGCGCTGATGCGCGTGCTGGGGGGCTACGCGAGGCACCCGAACGTCGGCGCCTACGTTCTCATCGGCCTCGGTTGTGAGGTGAACCAGACGCTCCCGCTCATCGATCGCCAGAAGCTCGGGCGACCGAAGGTGTTGTCCATTCAGGAGTCCGGGGGCATCCGGAGGACGATCGAGGCGGGGGTGCGGGCCGTGGAACAGCTCCTCCCCGTCGCCAACGAGGCGCACCGGACCCCCCAGCCGATCTCCGAGTTGATCCTGGCCACGAACTGCGGCGGCTCCGACGGGAACTCGGGCATCACCGCGAACCCCGCCCTCGGCTGGGCCGTGGACGAGCTGGTGCGCTACGGCGGCACCGGCGTCCTCGCCGAGACCTCGGAGATCTACGGCGCGGAGCACCTCCTGATCCGGCGGGCCATCAACGAGGGCGTGGCGAAACGGCTGATCGACCGGTTCAAGTGGTGGGAGTACTACTGCCGCGTCCTCGGCGCCGAGATGGACAACAACCCCGCGCCCGGCAACAAGGCGGGCGGGCTCACCACGGTCTTCGAAAAATCGCTCGGTGGGGTGACGAAAGGCGGGACCACGCCGCTGACGGATGTCTTCCTCTACGCCGAGCCGATCACGACGCGCGGCTTCGTCTTCATGGACACGCCCGGCCACGACCCGGTCTCGGTCACCGGCCTCGTCGCAGGCGGGGCGAACATCGTCTGCTTCACGACGGGCCGTGGCTCCGTGTTCGGGTGCAAGCCGGTGCCATCCATCAAGTTGGCGACGAACTCGCTCGTCTACCGGAACATGGAAGAGGACATGGACATCAACTGCGGCGTCATTTTGGAGGGGACGCCGCTCCCCGTCGTGGGTCGGCAGATTTTCGAGGAGGTCGTTGCGGTGGCTTCGGGCAAGAAGACCAAGAGCGAACTGGCCGGCGTCGGAGAAGAGGAGTTCGCGCCCTGGATCATCGGTCCGGTGCTGTGATTTTTCGGAGTGGGTCTTCGCCGACGACCATCCCGGCCGGCGGGTCTCGCGCCCACCGCGCTCGATCCGCAGGGGCCTCTGGCGACGGCCCTTCTGGCAAAGCCAGACCGTTCGGATTCCGCATCCCGGCCGAAAGATGCGGGTCGGCGGGTGGGTGGGTTCTGGCTCACGGGGCACGGATGCCGACGAAAGATGCAGATGGAGGTCTGGATGGGGCGACGGTCTTATAGCGGCGAGAAGCGACGGAAGGAGCTCCTGCGGAAGGCCAAGCGCGAGGCCAAGCTGGAGCGGAGGCAGCAGAACCAGGCACAGGCGGAATCCGGCGGCGGTCCCCCTATCGACTGGGACGCCCAGGTGGGCGGCAACGTGCCGCCGCCCGAGGAGCGACGCGAAGAGTCGTCCGGGCCTTAGCGTCCTCGATCGGGCTGCGGGTTTTCAGCGCCCTGTCGCGCGGACCCGTGCCGACCCTCGACCACGCTGACGCGTAGCTAGCTGGCGCAGCAGGTCGGCTCCAGCCAGGCCGAACGGGGGCGGGCCCCCGGGGGTCTCAGGCGACCTCGAAGAGACCGGCGGCACCCATGCCGCCGCCCACGCACATGGTGCAGACGACGTAACGGGCGCCGCGCCGTTTGCCCTCGAGGAGCGCGTGGCCGACCATCCGCGCTCCGCTCATGCCGTAGGGGTGCCCGATCGAGATGGCCCCGCCGTCCACGTTAAGCTTCGCCATCGGGATGGCGAGCCGGTCGCGACAGTAGACCACCTGGACCGCGAACGCTTCGTTCAGTTCCCAGAGGTCGATGTCGTCCATCCGGATGCTGAAGCGCTCGAGGAACCGCGGCACCGCGAAGACCGGGCCAATGCCCATTTCATCCGGCTCGCACGCCGCCACGGTGAATCCGCGGTAGATCCCGAGCGGCAGGAGCCCTCGCCGCTCGGCGAGCGTCGCGTCCATCACGACACAGGCCGATGCGCCGTCGGAGAGCTGGCTCGCGTTGCCGGCCGTGATGGTCCCCTTCTCCCCCGTCACCGGCTTGAGGGCCGCGAGGCCGTCGCGCGTGGTGTCAGGCCGGTTCCCCTCGTCCTTCGTGAGGATCGCTTCTTCTTCCCAGGTCTCCCCGGTCGCCTTGTCCTGGACGAGCTTCACCGTGCTGAGCGGGACGATCTCGGCATCGAAGCGGCCTTCCCGCTGGGCGGCCGCAGTGCGCTGCTGGCTCGCCAGCGCGTACTCGTCCTGCGCTTCGCGGGTCACGTAGTAGCGCTTCGCCACGATTTCGGCGGTCTCGAGCATGGTCATGTAGATCTCGGGCTTGTGCTCGTCGAGCCAGGGCTCGCGCAGGCGGTACTTGTTCTGGTGCTCGTTCTGCACGAGGCTGATCGACTCGACGCCACCGGCGACGATGATCGGCACGCGGTCGACGAGGACGCGGTGCGCCGCCATCGCGATCGCCTGCATCCCGGACGAGCAGAAGCGGTTGACGGTGGTCCCCGCCGTCGTGACCGGCAGGCCCGCGCGCAGGGCCGACTGCCGCGCGATGTTGTGGCCCGTCGCGCCCTCGGGCATCGCGCAGCCGAGGATGACGTCCTCGACTTCGCCGGGCTCGAGACCGGCGCGCGCGACGGCGTGACTGATCACGTGGCCGGCGAGCGTGGCGCCGTGGGTGTTGTTGAACGCGCCGCGGTAGGCCTTGCCGATCGGGGTGCGCGCGGTGGAGACGATGACGGCGTCGGGCATGGCGGTCCTCCTCGGGCACAGCATATCACTCCACTCCGCGGCAAAGGGCCGGTCGAGGTGGCCCCTCCCGCGCGTGGCGCTCCGGACGGCCTCAGGGGCGCCCCGCTCTTCCGCCGCGAGGACGCCGGTGGGCCGTTCGCCGCGGCAGGGCCCACCCGACGCTTCGTGAATGGGTTGGGCGAGGGGCCTGTCGGAGAACCCGCGCCACTCGCGAAAGAACTGCCGCAACGCCTCAAGGTGTGCCGCTCCGGGCGCCCACCCGCTTCGCGGGTACCCGGCCGGCGCCATCCCTCCTCGGGGGAGGTCCGGGAGGGGGGCGGAGCCCCCCTCGGGGTGACCTAGGGGCCGAAGAGGTGCTCGATCTCCGGGATGGCGCGCGGCAGTGCGAGGAGGATGACGTGGTCGCCGGCTTCCAGCACGGTCTGTCGCTGGGGCACCAGGACCTCTTCGCCGCGAACGATCGCGCCGACCAGCGCATCGGCGGGCAAGGCGAGGCCCTCGAGCGAGCGCCCGGCCGCCGGCGTCCCCGGCAGGACCACGACCTCCAACGTCTCCGCCTCGCTCTCCGGAAGCTCGAAGACCGACACGACGCGACTGCGCCGGACGAACCTCAGGATCACGCTCGCGGTCAGGAGTCGCGGGCTGATCGGGGCGTCGATCCCGAGCGACTCCATCAACGGGATCAGGTCCGGGCGCTTGAAGAGGGCCACGACCTTCTTCGCCCCGTAGCGCTTGCCGAGGATAGCCGCGAGGAGGTTGGTGGCGTCGTCGTCGGTGATGGTCGCGAGCGCGTCGGTCTCCGAGATGCCCTCCTCCGTGAGCTGGCGGACGTCGGTGCCGTCTCCGTGCAGGATCCGGGCGCGCGCCAGGTGCTTGGCCAGCTCCTCGCAACGGGCGCGGTTGCGCTCCATCACGGTCACGGTCAGGTCTTCCGCCTCGAGAGCCTGGGCCACTTGTAGGCCGATCCGCCCGCCCCCGATGATAAAGACACGCTTGCTGGCGGCCGTCGTCCGGCCGAGGAGCACCAGGATGTCCGGGATAAACTCGCGCCGGCTGACCACGTAGAGATGGTCGTCGGCGGAGAGGGTCGTGTCGGCGGTCGGCACGATGAGCTGGTCGCCGCGGGCAATCCCCACGACGAGGAACGGGCACGAGGACTGGACCGAACGCAGGTCGCGCAGGCGTCGGTTGACGACCGGGGCAGACGCCCCGATCTTGACCCCGAGAAGCTGGACGCGGCCCTCCGCGAAGTCGGCGACCTCCGCCGCTCCGGTCGTCTGGATCACGCGCAGGATCTCGTCCGCCACCACCTGGTTGGGGTTGATGAGGAGGTCGATCCCGAGAACTTTGCCGCCTTGGAGGATCGGGTGCGCCCCCAGCTCGATGTCGCGGACGCGGGCGATCTTGGTCGCGACGCCGTACTGATGCGCGATCGCGCACGCGACGATGTTGACCTCGTCTACGTCGGCGACGGCGATGACCATGGCGACATCGCGGACCCCGGCCTCCTCGAGTGCGCGCGGCGATGACCCGTCGGCCTCGATGGCGCGCAGCCGGAGACCTTCCTGCACCCGACGGCAGACCTCGGCGTTGCGCTCGATCACGACGATCTCGTGCGCCTCGTGGGAGAGCCGCTCGGCGATGTGGTACCCGACCTCACCCGCGCCGATCACGATGATGCGCACCGCGCACGCCCCCCCGGTCGCCC
>CAZDYT010000161.1:7358-7946 GCA_964509395.1 uncultured bacterium | reverse complement strand
TGGCGATCATCATCCGCTGCCGCATCCCGCCGCTGAACTGGTGCGGGTACTGGTCCAGGCGCCGTTCGGGGTCGGGGATCCCGACCAGGGCGAGCAGCTCCGCGGCGCGCCTCCGGGCGTCGGCCGGCCCCATGCCGAGATGAATCTCCAGTCCCTCGGTGAGCTGGCGCCCGATCGAGAGGACCGGGTTGAGCGACGTCATCGGCTCCTGAAAGATCATCGCGATCTCGCGGCCACGGATCCGGCGCATCGCCTCCTCGGAGAGCGCCAGGAGATCGCGCCCCCTGAAAAGGAGCTGGCCGCTCACGATGCGCCCGGCGGGCGCCGAGACGAGCCGCATGATCGAGAGCGCGGTGACGCTCTTCCCGCAGCCCGACTCGCCGACGAGCGCGACCGTCTCCCCCTCCTCGACGTCCCACGAGACGTCGTCGACCGCGCGGACGACGCCGTTCCGCGTGAGGAACTGCGTGCTCAGCGAGCGGATGTCCAGGAGGTGCAGGTGCGGGCCCTGCCTCAGCCGATCGGGGACGGGGAGCACCACGCCCGTGAAGACTTCGGAGAGTCCGCCCCCGGTGGGATCATCGCCCC
>CAZDYT010000161.1:0-7348 GCA_964509395.1 uncultured bacterium | reverse complement strand
AGGTACGAGCCGAGGTGCTCCTTCAGCGGTGCCGGCGATCCCGGGCGGCTCCGCCCCGTTGGTCGATGGTCCGCGCCTGCGAATGAGGTCCAGAACCCGCGAATGGGGTCCAGAAGATGAAGCCGTTTGTCCTGAATCGTTACGGCCGCATGGTCTTCCCCTCCAACTTCTTCCCGGAGCTCGACTTCTCGGTGTTCGAGACCCTCGAGCAGTTCGCCGCCGTCATCAGGCGCGACTTCGAGGAGAAGGCGCCCACGGAGACGGACATCGTGGCGCGGGTGGAGTCGCGGAGCTATCGCGGGCGTTACGAGCTCCTGCGCGACCTCGCGCTGAACCTCTTCTGGGTGAACCGCTACGCGCTGACCATGTACGTGAAGCGCCCGAGCCGCTGGCGGGACGTGCCGCGTCGCCGCGACGACGTCTTCCTGCCGATCTACAAGCCGTGGGACGCGGAGGAGCTCACCACGGCGATCGAAGCCGGGTATCGGGCGCTCCCGCCCACGTGGGACGTCGCGACCGAGGAGAAGCTCTTTCGCAGCCTCATCGACGTGTTCCGGCACAAGAAAGGGGCGGGGGCGGAGCTGCCGGCGATCAAGCCCACGGTGGCCGAGATCCTTCGCGATCCCCGGAACCTCACCTACCACCTCCTCGACTACGATCCCGACTATCCGGGCTACGGGCACGACGACATCGTCGAGTGCATGCACGAGCGGCCCGAGCTGGAGGCGCTCCTCCGGCAGGCGATGATCCTGCACAACCAGTACCGCTGGGATCGGACGAAGACCCGCGCGACCGAGGTGGGCAAGCTCCACGACGACGACTTCGTGGTCGTCTTCCATCCCCGGAGCGACGACGTCCTCCAGTTCATCCGCCGGGTGAAAGGGGGTCAGCGCCTTCGGCCGCGCAAGCCGGTGCCGGCGGCGTCGCGGCGGCCCGTCACGCCCTTCCCGCCCGTCGACGTCCGGAAGCGGTTCGCGGTCATGCCGCGCCTCGAGGCTCTCGGCGTCTACAAGGGCGAGCGGGTCTGCACGAACGACGACCTGATCCGGAACGCGGCGTACTGCTGGTCGCCCATGACGGCGGAGGACATCCGCCGGAAGACGGGCATCATCGAGCGCCGGTACACGGAGCTGGACCTCGACCACATCTCCCTCCTCGCGGCCCAGCGGGCCCTCGAAAAGTCCGGGCGCCGCCCCGAGGAGATCGGCGCCGTGCTCTTCTGCTCCTGCACGAGCGCGAAGATGATGCCGTCGCTGGCGACGTGGCTCTCCGGGCAGCTCGGCGTGTTCCAGACCCACGCCTCCTGCGACCTCGTGGCGGCGTGCGCCGGCCTGCCGTACGGGCTTTCCGAAGCGGTGCGCCTGCTCCAGGAGGTCGAGCGCCCGGTGCTGGTCGTCTGCGGCGAGAAGTTCTCCGACAAGATCGGCACAGTTCGGACGTCGCGCATGCTCTTCGGCGACGGGGCGGCCGCGCTCGTGGTCGGGCCCGCGCCGGCCGGGGCCGCGCCGGACCTGGAGTGGTTCCAGACCTACGCGAGCGGCCCGATGAGCGAGGTGGACTCCATCATCTGGCCGAATCCGGAGTTCGACAACAACATCACCGTCTACGGCCCCGAGGTGCGGGCGCTCGCCGAGCGCTACCTCGTCCAGATGATCGACGAGCTCCGGGCGCTTCCGCACCCCGACGGCGGGCTGGGCTCGCTGCTGGACGCCGTCGAGCTCGTCGTGCCGCACCAGGCGAACAAGACCATGGTGGTCACCCTCGCGCAGGCCGCGGGGGTGGCGCCCGATCGCCTCTACTTCAACATCGAGCGGGTCGGGAACACGTCGTCGGCCAGCATCCCGCTGGCGCTCCACGACGCCGTCCGCGAGGGGGTGATCACCCGGCCGATGCGGATCTTCGCGCCGGGGTTCGGCGCGGGCGCGGTCGGGGGCTACGCGATCCTGCGCTTCGACCCGGCGATCGTCGCGTAGCGGAGGTGCCCGCGGTCGATGGCCGGTCAGGCGAGGGAACCGACTCGGGAGAGGTGATGGACGCGCGGGAGCGCGCGGGCGCGGTCGAAGAGGCGGCGGTCTGCGGTGACATACGGACAACCCAGCGCGACGGCCAGGGCGATGAACGAGGCGTCGTAAAACGTGAGACCCAGGTCGCGGCCGAGTCGGCCGGCACGTTTCAGAAGCGGCGCGGCCGGTGGAGCGACGACGAAGGGCAGGGCTTCCAGGTGATCGAAGGCCTCATTCAAGCCGGCTGCATCGAGGCGGGACTTGAGGAGCAGGATATTGCCGATCTCATAGAGAAGCAGCGCCGGGACGTGCACCTCCACTGACTTCTTCTCCACCTCGGTGAGGAGACGCCGCGCCTCTTTCACCAGATCCTCGTCGCGAGTCTTGATCCACTTGATCAGGACCGAGGAGTCAACGACGATCTTCGCGGCCATACCGCGTGTCTCGGTAGTACCGGATGACGTCCGTCGAGTCCCACTGTCCGACCCACCGCTCTTCGAGATCCCGCAGCGGGGCCAGCGCGTCTTTCCACGTTCGCCGTCCGCTTCCCCCACCGCTCATCAGAGCGCGGAGGGCTTCACGAATCAGCTCGCTTCGGGACCGGTTCTGGGCTCTGGCGAGTCGGTCGACCTTCTTGAGAAAGTCCTCGGGGAGAGACACCATGACCTTGGCCATCGGGAGTCGGCCTCCGGAGAGAGCGTAACACCGCGTCGCAGCCGAGGCAATACTCTTTATAGCCTCAGACGTCCGGCGACACGGTGGGCCTGGAGCGGGCCTCCGCGATCGCGGCGACGTGTGGGCAACCGGGGCGACCGACCCGTCGTGCGGCAGGCGGGGGCGAGAGGCGGTGGGTGGCGCCGGAGGGGTCCATGAGGGTCCGCGCGGTCACGTTCGACGTCTACACGGCCCTCTTCGAGACCCCCGGGAGCCTCACCCGGGCGGTGACCGACCTCTTCGCCGGGCGGCGCGGCGCCGAGGATCCCGGCCGCCTCGCCCAGCTCTGGCGGCAGAAGCACCGGGAGTACCTCCTCGTGGCCAACTCGCTCGAGCGCGAGCCGGCGTCGAACCGGGAGGCGATCGAGGCGGCGACCCGCTACGCGCTCCGCTCGCTCACGCCGCCCCCGACCCCTGATGAGCTGCGCGCGCTCGTCCGTGCGTGGGAGCATCTCCGGCCGTGGCCGGACGCCGTGGAAGTGCTTCAGGCGGTGCGGCGGCGCTCGGTCCTCGTCGGCGCGCTCTCCAACGGCGACGCGGCGATGCTCCGCGCCTTGTTCGCCACCGTGCCGATGACGTTCGACCGGGTCATCTCCACCGAGGGCGGGAAGTTCAAGCCGCATCCCTGGGTCTACCGGAAGGCGCTGGAGGAGCTCGGCGCGCGCGCGGACGAGGTGCTCCACGTCGCGGGCTCGCCCGCCGATGCCATGGGGGCCGCGGCCGCCGGCGTCCCGACCGTCTGGGTCAACCGCACGGGCGACGCGATCCTGGACCCCCGGTACCGGCCGGCGCACGAGGTCGCCGACCTGCGAGGCGTCCTGCCCCTGCTCGAGACCGCCTGACGGGCGCCCGGCGGGCGACGCGGCCCGCTTGTCCGCGGGGGCCGGACCTGCCATCATCGAAACGATGACGTCACCCGTGTGCCGGCTTCGGTGTGCGAGCTTCGGCAGGAGGACCGGCACGTGACCGGCGCCGAGCTGCTGGTCCGCTGCCTCGAGCGCGAGGGGGTCCAGTACGTCTTCGGCGTCCCGGGGGAGGAGACGCTCGACATCAACGACGCGCTCGTGGATTCCCCCATCCGGTTCATCCCGGTCCGCCACGAGCAAGCGGCGGCCTTCATGGCGGACGTGTGGGGCCGGCTGACCGGGCGCGCCGGCGTCTGTCTCGCCACCCTGGGCCCCGGGGCCACGAACCTCGCGACGGGGCTCGCGGACGCCAACCTCGATCGCGCGCCCGTCGTGGCGATCACCGGCCAGCTCTCGCGCGACCTCCTCCACAAGGAGTCGCACCAGTACGTCAACATCGTCGAGGCCTTCCGGCCGTTCACCAAGTGGAACACGCGGATCGCGACGGGGGCCGTGATCCCCGAGGTCGTGCGCAAGGCTTTCAAGCGCGCGCAGGAGGAGAAGCCCGGGGCGTGCCACGTGGAGCTCCCGGAGGACGTGGCGGCCGAGCCGGTGTCGGGGGAGCCGCTCCGCGCGGAGCGAGTCCGGCGGCCCTCGCCGGACCGGCCCTCGCTGGCGCGGGCCGCCGAGGTCATCAACCGGGCCGAGCGACCCTTGATCCTGGCGGGCAACGGCGTGATCCGCGGCCGGGCCTCGGAGGACCTCCAGGCGCTGGCCGAGCGCGCGGTGATCCCCGTGGTCACCACGTTCATGGCGAAGGGCGCGATCCCGTCCGACCACCCGCTCCACGTCATGACCGTCGGGCTCGCGTCGGGCGACTACGAGCGGGCCGGGTTCGCGAAGGCCGACGTGGTCGTCGCCGTCGGATATGATCCCGTCGAGTACGGGCCGGCCCAGTGGAACCGGAGCGGGCAGGCCCGGATCGTCCACCTCGACTTCACGGCCGCCGAGGTGGACGCGTACTACCAGCCCACCGTCGAGGTGGTGGCGGACGTGCGCGAGGCCCTCGAGCTGCTCGCGCCGCTCGTCGCGGCCCGCGCCGACAGGGTCCCCCCGGAGCGGGCGGGCGCGGACCCCCGGCGGGGCGCCGACGCGTTTCCGCTCCTGCCTCAACGGATCCTCGGCGACCTCGAGGCGACGCTCTCGCCGGAGGACCTGGTCATCTCCGACGTCGGCGCGCACAAGCTCTGGGTAGCCAAGGCCTACGGCGCGCGCCTCCCCAACACGGTGATCATCTCCAACGGGTTCGCGGCGATGGGGATCGGCCTCCCCGGCGCCATTGCGGCCAAGCTCGCGCAGCCCGCGCGCCGGGTCGTCGCGGTCGTGGGCGATGCGGGGTTGCTGATGAACGTCCAGGAGCTCGAGACGGCCCGGCGCCTGGGCCTCGGCTTCGGGGTGGTGATCTTCAACGACCGGGGCTACGGCGTGATCCGCTGGAAGCAGCAGCGGCGCTTCGGGCGGGCCGCGGGGGTCGACTTCGACAACCCGGACTTCGTGCGGCTCGCCGAGGCGTTCGGGTGCCGGGGGATCCGGATCGACTCGGCCGCGGGCCTCCGGCCGGCCCTGGCGGCGGCGCTCGGGGCGCCGGTGCCGGTCCTGATCGACTGCCCGGTGGACTACTCGGAGAACGACCGGCTCGTCGAGGCATAGCCCCATCAGAGGGGGCCTCGACGGCCCCCTCCGAGACCTCCGCCGGCCCCGAGAATCACGTCCCTATCTCAGCGGATGATGCTGGGCGAGCATCTCCGTCGTCCGGCGCCACGCATCTGCGGCGTCCTCGCCCCGGTAGGCGCGCAGCGAGGACTGGGCCCCGGGTTAGCTTTCAGCGCCGCGAGCGCCAACGACGTGGAAGTCGTCGACCGTGAATCACCGCCAGCACGACGAGTTCGTCCGACGTGGCGCGAAAGTAGATCGCGTACGGAAACCGCCGCACGAGCGCGCGGCGCGTTTCACCGTGGACGCGGGGATAAGCGAGAGGGTTCTGCACGATGCCCGCGAGGGCCGTTTCAACTGCCGCTGCGAAGGTTCGTCCAAGCCCGGGGCGCTGTTCCTCATACCAACCGCGAGCGTCGAGCAGCTCCGACTCGGCTTGCGGCCGAAAAACGAGGCGTGGCGTCACGCCCCGCCCGTGAGCTTCCGGCGCACCTCATCCCAAGGGATGGCAGAGCCAGGGTTCGCGATGTGTTCCGCCAGGCGGCGATCCAGTTCCGCTTCTTGCTCGGGAGTGAGCGCAAATTCGGCCTCGCGCTCGGCATCGTCGAGACTTTCCCACAACGCCATGGCGATCTCGATCCGGTCCCTGGCGGAGAGCTTGAGCAGCTCAGCGAGGGTGTTCGGCAGCATACGCTCATCCTCCCACGTCAGAATCCTCGGGACAAGATGGTCGCTGGGGCTGACGCCCGCGGTCAGCGGCCGGGAGGCGAGCATTGCGAGTCCCGGTCCGCTGAGGCGCGGTTAGACGATGCCTCAGCCAGGCCGCCAGCCCACGCCTTCGACGTGCGTGATGCTATAGAAGGCGCCAGGATTGCTCCCCCACTCCCGCCATGCGGAGGCGATCTCTTCAAGCTCGCTGGACGTGGCCACGCCATACGCGATCGCCTGAGCAGCGAGGTCCGACTCGACGGTGCGGGTCGCCCATGAATCTCCCCATCGCCGCGTCGCCTCCGGGGTGCCAAAGGTCCAGTTGGACGTGGTGATCCGAAGATCCGTGAACCCCGCTCCGAGCAGCCACTGCCGGAGCCGTCGTCCTGCAGCGGGCTCGCCGCCGTTCCGTCGGGCCACGGCGTAGTAGATCTCGTAGAAGCGGTCCAGGCGGGGATCGGGTGGCCAGAGCGCCCGCGTAGAGTAGTCGCCCTCGCGGATACCTAGCAGCCCAGACGGCCTGAGCAGGCGTCTCGTGACATCGAGCGCCTCCATCGGGCGGCTGAGGTGCTGTAGCACCTGATGTGCGTAAACTACGTCGAACGTCCCGATGTCACCGCCCGGCTCGTAGATGTTACCGACGCGAAAGTTGACGTTGGCCACTTTTTTCGCCCGGGCAGTACTCCATGCACGCTCGATTACGGCCGCCGAGACGTCAATCCCGACCACTTCACCGGGCGCGACTGCCTCTGCCAGACCGAGGGTGATGCTGCCCGGGCCACAACCGATGTCGAGAACCCTCAGGTCCCGCTTCAGGAAAGGCAGCAGGAACGCCGCCGCCTCTGCCGCCGTGCGCTGCTCATGGTGCGCGACGACGGACTCATCGTGGCCGTGTATGTACGGATCGTCGGCCATGACCGTCACGTACCCATCCCCTTGTCATCAAGTGAGCTTGAATCTGCGCCGAAACGGGAGCAGCGGTGAGTTGCGCTCCTGTGTTGCCTGCCTTCGCCGTCTAACGCCCGCGGTCAGCGGCGCGCGAAGCGCGTCCGTTGAAGCGCGGGGGTAGCCGACCAGCTTGTCGTACTCCGCGTGGGCGCCAATCCAAAACCAGGGCAGGCCGTCAGGAGTCTCTACAGCGAGCGCTCGGTGATGCAGACCGACTCTAGCGGACCGGAAACGCCCGACCTTCTTGAAGTGGAGGGACGGATGCTGCGGATCAACCTTGAGCAGCTCGAAAATCTTGTTCGCAAGTTCTCGGACGCTGGCTGGTAGCGCTCGGTAACACGCCCAGAAGTCCGGTGAAGCATGTGCCGCTGGCTCAAAGCTCCGTGGACTGTCCCGCCGCATGCGCCCGGAGCGCGC
>CAZDYT010000160.1:0-7957 GCA_964509395.1 uncultured bacterium | reverse complement strand
CCAAACTATCGGAGTCGGCCGAGGCCAAGGATCGGGCACCTCTTCCCTCGGCGCCGGCAGCCCCGTCGGAGTCGCCCTTCGCCGGGCGTACCTTCTCGCTGCTTCGGCCGCAGCTCGACGTCCCGCCGCTCCCGCGTCTGCCGGGCGGCGGAGGGACGCGCCCCGAGGGAGAGGGTGCCGGCGACGCGGGGCGTGAGCGCGAGGGGCAGACCGCGATCCCCCTCAACAGCCCGCCCGACCCGAAGTACGCGGAGTACTTCCTGAAGGTCAAGAAGGCGATCGAAGACCACTGGACCTACCCGCGCGCGGCGGCGGACAAGGGCCAGTCCGGGCAGCTCATGCTCGAGTTCGTCGTCCACAAGGACGGCAACGTCCTCGTCGAGCTGGTCCACACCTCGGGCGTCGAGATCCTCGACCGCTACGCCGTCAACGCGGTGAAACTGGCCGCGCCGTTTCCGCCGATCCCCGGCCCGATGGGCATGGACAGCATCCGGATCAGCGCCAGCTTCACCTACATCCTCGATCGCGGCTTCCGGATCTTCGGGCTTCGATGAGGGGCCGCCGGGCGATCGGCGGGCGCCGCGGTGGCATCGTCGCCCTTGCCCTCGCGTGGGTCCTTGGCGGCTGCGGCCTCTTCAGTGAGCCCGACCGCCCACCCGAACGGCTGGCGCTCCTCCAGTTCAACGACCACTACATCCTCGAGCCGGTGGACCGGCAGCGCGGCGGAATGGCGCGGATCGCCTCGCTCGTGGCGGGGGTGCGAGCGGAGTCGCCACACACTCTCCTCGCCCTGGCTGGGGACACGATCTCGCCCTCGATCATGTCGAGCGTCCTCCAGGGCGAGCAGATGGTCGCGGCCTGGAATCTGCTCGGCCTGGACGTGGCGACCTTCGGCAACCACGAGTTCGACTTCGGCCCCGTGGTCCTCCTCGAGCGGATGCGGGAATCTCGGTTCACGTGGCTCTCGGCGAACGTCTTCGACCGGTCCAGCGGGCGCCCGTTCGGCGGCGCGCGGAGCGAGCGCCTCGTGGAGCGTGGCCGGGCCGCGGTGGGGTTCTTCGGGCTGACGATGCCGGAGACCGCCGAGACCTCGAGCCCCGGCCCGGGCATCGAGTTCCGCGAGCCGATCGCGTCGGCCCAGGCCGCGGTCGCGCGCCTGCGCGCGCACGCTCGGCCGGTGCTGGTCGCCGTGACGCACCAGCCGATGCCCGCCGACGAGGCGCTCGCCCGGGCCATCCCGGGCCTCCACCTTGTCATCGGCGGTCACGAGCATGACCCCCTCGAGCAGGTCATCGGCGAGACGCTCATCACGAAGGCGGGCTCGGACGGGGTGTTCGTCGTCCGGGTGGACCTCCAGGCGACGCACGACGGCCGCGTCCTCTCCCGGCACCACCGGTTCATCCCCGTGACCGCCGAGATTCCGGAGGACACCGCGATGGCCGCGCTCGTCGCGCGCTACGCGCACCGCCTCACGCAGGCCCTCGACGTCCCGGTCGGGGACACCCGCGAGCCCCTCGATGCCCGCGCGCACACCCTGCGCACCGGCGAGAGCAACGTCGGCAACCTCGTGGCCGATGTGATTCGGTCCCTGCTGCGCGCCGATGTGGGGCTCATGAACGGAGGCGGGATCCGCACGAACCGCATCATCCCGGCGGGGCGCCTGGCCCGGAAGGACATCCACGCGCTCCTCCCGTTCCTCAACGTCCTCGTGAAGCTCGAGGTGACCGGCGCGACGCTGCTCGCGGCCCTCGAGCGGTCGGTGAGCGCCTACCCGGGGGAGACGGGGGGATTCCTGCAGGTCTCGGGCATGACGGTCGCCTTCGACCCGGCGCGCCCGGCCAGCGAGCGCGTCGTGCGCTTGACGGTGGGCGGAGCCCCGGTCGACCTCGGCCGCCACTACACGGTGGCGACGAACAGCTACCTCGCGCGCGGCGGAGACGGCTACACGATGCTCCAAGCGGGGCGCGTGCTCATCGGACCCGAGGACGGGCCCGGGCTCGTGGAGGCGCTGGTCGAGGCGGTCGAGCGGGCGGGGGTCGTCGAGCCCCGCGTGGAGGGCCGCGTGCAGCGGGTCCCCTAGGGCAAATTGCTCCTTGACAGTGCGAACGGCCGGTTGATACGCTGTGGAGCGCCTTTAGCTGACAGGGACGTAGCTCAGTGGGAGAGCGCCTGTCTGACGCACAGGAGGTCGGCGGTTCGAGACCGCCCGTCCCTACCACGCACGGTATGTCGAGAGGGGTGCCCTGAAGGGCGACGTGAGCGAGCCCGAATAGCCGGATCGGAAAGCATCACGGGGGGCCTCCCGTGATGCTCTTTTTTACCCTGCGCTCGGAGATGGCGCCGGGATCCCGGAGTTTCTAGGAGACGAATGGCGGACGAAGTACACGCGCACTTGACCGGGGCCGGGGAGTTCGACTGCGAGCCGGCCCCCGTGCCCACCCTCCGGCATTCGTCGGCGCACCTCATGGCCCAGGCCGTGTCCCAGCTCTTCCCGGACACAAAGCTGGCCATCGGGCCGCCGATCGAGAACGGCTTCTACTACGACTTCTACCGGCCGGAGCCGTTCACGGCGGACGACCTCGCGCGCATCGAGCGGCGGATGCACGAGCTGGCGCAGGCCGACTATCCCATTGTCCGGGAGGAGATGTCCCGGGACGAGGCGATCCGCTACTACGAGGCGCGAGACGAGCCGTTCAAGCTGGAGATCATCCGCGACCTCCCGACCGAGGTGACGCGGGTGTCGCTTTACCGGCAGGGAGACTTCGTCGACCTCTGCCGCGGCCCTCATGTGCCGTCTACCGGGCACATCCGGTTCTTCAAGCTCCTCTCCACGTCCGGCGCCTACTGGCGGGGGGACGAGCGCCGGCCGATGCTCCAGCGGATCTACGGGACGGCGTGGGTCACGCAGGAAGAGCTCGACCGCCACCTCTGGCGGCTCGAGGAGGCGAAGCGGCGCGATCACCGGAAGCTCGGGCGGGAGCTGGGGCTGTTCGAGTTCCACGACGTCTCGCCCGGCGCGGCGTTCTGGCTTCCGAAGGGAATGATCGTCTTCCGCGAGCTGGAGCGGTACTCACGCGAGATGCAGGACGCGCGAGGCTACACCGAGATCTCGACGCCGATCCTCGTCAACAAGCGGCTCTGGGAGCAGTCGGGGCACTGGGAGCACTACGCCGAGAACATGTTCCGGGTCGAGGCCGAGGAGCAGATCTTCAGCCTCAAGCCGATGAACTGCCCCGAATCCACCTTCGTCTACCGCCACGCCCTGCGTTCCTACCGCGACCTCCCGCTCCGCTTCGCCGAGATGGGGCGCCTGCACCGAAACGAGCGGTCGGGGACGCTGACCGGGCTCTTCCGCGTGCGGCAGTTCACGCAGGACGACGCCCACATCTACTGCCGCCCGGACCAGCTCCAGGCCGAGATCACGAGCGTCCTCGAGCTCGTCAGGGACTTTTACGCGACCTTCAGCCTCGAGCCGATGTTTCGCTTGGCGACCCGGCCGGAAAAGGCGCTGGGGGTCGCGGAGCAGTGGGACCGGGCAGAGGCGGCGCTCGAGGAAGCCCTGAAAGCCAACGGCCTCCCGTACGTGGTCAAGCCGGGGGACGGGGCGTTCTACGGTCCCAAGGTCGACATCCACATCGAGGACGTGCTCGGGCGCGACTGGCAGATGGCGACCGTGCAGGTCGACCTGACGATGCTCCCCGAGCGCTTCGACCTCGAGTACATCGACGCCGACGGCCAGCCGAAGCGCCCCATCGCGATCCACCGGGCGATCTTCGGCTCGTTCGAGCGATTCATCGGGATCCTCACCGAGCATTTTGCCGGAGCCTTCCCGGCCTGGCTGGCGCCGGCCCAAGCCCGCGTGCTGCCGGTCTCGGCCAAGCACCTCGACTACGCGCGGAGCGTCTTCGAGCGCCTCCGCGGCGCCGGGCTCCGGGTGGAGCTGGACGACCGGTCGGAAAAGCTCGGGTACAAGATCCGAGACGCTCAGCTCCAGAAAATCCCGTACATGCTCGTCGTGGGCGAGCGCGAGGCTCAGGCGGGCATGGTGAGCGTGCGCAAGCGGAGCGGCGAGGAGATCAAGGCACTCCCGGTCGAGCGGTTCCTCGTCGAGGTCACGGTCGAGATCCGGACCCGGGCCGTGACGTCTCGGATCGGGTCGGAGGGAGGGTAAAGCGCATCACCACACTGCATAAAGAGCTCCGCGTCAACGAAGGCATCCGGGCCCGGGAAGTGCGGGTCATCACGGCGGAGGGCGAACAGCTCGGCATCTTGCCGACCAGCGAAGCGCTTCGAGTCGCGACGGAACGGGAGCTCGACCTGGTCGAGGTCGCTCCGGAAGCAGTTCCCCCGGTCTGTCGCATCATGGACTTCGGGAAGTACAAGTACCAGCAGAGCCGGCGCGCCAAGGACGCCCGCAAGAAGCAGACCATCATCCAGGTCAAGGAAGTGAAGATGGGGCCGAAGACGGACGAGCACGACTACGGGTTCAAGGCCCGGCACGTCCGCCGGTTCCTGGAGGAAGGCAACAAGGCCAAGGTGACGATCCGCTTCCGGGGGCGCGAGATGGCCCACACGGAGCTCGGCCGGAAGCTCCTGGACCGCATCTCCCACGACCTGGCCGACATCGCGATCATCGAGAGCCACGCGAAGCTCGAGGGGCGGAATCTGGTGATGATCCTGACGCCGAAGCCACACTAGCAGCCCAGGGACGGAGAGGGCATGCCCAAGCTGAAGACGAAACGGGGGGCCGCCAAGCGGCTCAAGGTGACCGCCACCGGAAAGCTCGTCCGCGCCAAGGGGTGGAAGCAACACCTCAACGAGTGGAAGCCGCGGAAGCGGAAGCGCCAGCTGCGGAAGCCGACGCTGGTTTCCGCCGCGGACCGGAAGCGCGTCCGGCGGCTCGTGCCCTACCTCTGACGAGTGCGGATCCGTTTTCCTAGTACCGTGGCCGATCCCCGTCGCATCCCGGCGTCCTCGGTCGTCGCCGAGCCTCAACGTACAGGGAGTACGCCTCGGCTCAGCTCCTCCCTGCGTCCTAGGGCTGCTCGGGTCTCGGCCACGGCGCGAGAGTCCCGTGGCCAACCCTGACACGTTCGTGCAGACTGTGGGCGAACAAGCGTCCTAGTCACACCTGAGCCCCGGCCGGCCGGCTCGGCTGGCCGGAGTCCTGCGGCTCGGCCGACCGCGCGGATGCGCGGCCCGGCCCGGGCCGGGTGACGTCCGGGACTCGCCTCCCCCCGGGCCCAAGTGAGGCGGTTAAGGAGCGACCGTCGTGCCACGCGCCAAGGGCGGACCGAAGACTCGTCAGCGCCGGAAGAAAGTGCTCAAGCAAGCCAAGGGGTACTGGGGCGGGCGACGCCGCCTCTACCGCACCGCGGCCGAGACCGTCACCCGCGCGCTCGCCTTCGCCTATCGTGACCGCCGGGCGAAGAAGCGCGCGTTCCGCTCGCTCTGGATCCTCCGGATCAACGCCGCCTGCCGGGCCCTCGGCCTCCCGTACTCCGCCTTCATGAACGGCCTCCAGAAGGCCGGCATCGGGCTCGACCGGAAGATCCTGGCCGAGCTGGCGGTCACGGACCCGGCCGCGTTCGCCCGTCTGGTCGAGACGGCCCGGACGCACGCGGCCCGCTGACCGGGGTCCCATCCGCCGTTCCCACCCCGTCAGGGTTCTGCAGATCCCGGCGTCGGACTCCCGTCCGGATCGGGCCTGACGGGCCGCCCGCGGAGGACGCGGAGCTCCACGCGCCTCCGGACGGACCGGGCCCGCCAGTCGCCGGCATCCCCCCAGTCCGGAGTCCGGTTCCCCTCCGGCTGGTCGCGCCGCCGCCCGCACACGGGAAGGCTCACGATGCCTGCCCGATGAGACCTGCCGCCGAGGTTTCCCCCACGACCGCCGATCCGCCACCCACCCCGGCGGGTTGATCGCGCCGGCGGGACGGCCAAGTAGCGATCTTTTCGGCCCCTCCCTCTTGGCCCTCGGGTTGCCTCTGCCGGAGGGTGCCGGTCACCCGGCAACAGGACCGGCGGGGAGGGGACCATGACGACGCGAGCGACGCAAGACGGGTGGTGGCGCGACCGGCTCTGGACGTGGGGCCACTTACTGTTGATCGTTGCCGGCCTCGTGGTAGCGGGCTGCGACTCGGGGTCCATCTCGCGCGGAGCCTCCAACATCACGGGCTCAACCGAGCTCCATGAGGAGGTGCCCGCCGGCGGGAGGGCCAAGAAGAAGGCAGCCGCTCCCCCTGGGCCCGCGGGGCTCGTGGCTGCCGTGCGGAACCGCTTTCTGTTCGAGCACAACGCTCAGTTCTTCCACGACCGGACCTTCCGCTGGGTGCCGCCGATCCCCATCCACGCGGTGACCGGGGAGCCGGGGCTCGACAACTTCCTGCTGGAGCAGTTCCTCGCCTGGGAGGTTGCCCTGGGACCGTCCGCGGGGAGTCCGTTCTACGCGCCGCAAGCGGTCTCGCGGCAAGTGCCGCGCCGCGGCATCTTCTTCGCGTTCGGGGACTTGCCGGGCGAGGTCATCGGCGCGGCAGACCCGTTCGTCGAGGTCGGGGAGTCGCGGAGCCGCTCCACGGTCGCCCGCCAGCTGCCCCGGCTGACGATGCCGGAGGCGCCGCGCCGGATGGAGGTGCCCGAGGTGCTGGCCAACGGCCAGATCCAGCGGTGCGTGATCGTGCTGGACCCCGTGCTCGCCGATGCCAGCGACAACACCCTTCGCGCCGTCATCCGGCACGAGATCGGCCATTGCCTCGGCATGATCGGGCACGTGTCGAGCGGACTCATGAAGCCGACATGTTGCGCCCTCAACATCACCTCGGACGTCATCGCGATGATGCGACTGCTCTACAGCTTGCCGCCCGGAACGCCGGTCACACCCTAGCGCCGTGGCCGATCCCCATCGCATCCCGGCGTCCTCGGTCGTCGGCGCGCCTCGGAGAAGGGAGCGGCGGCCCGGAGGCCGCAGGCCGGAGGCGTCGCGACCAGATGGTCCATGGCGGCATGCGCCTCGGCCCGCCTCCTCCCTGCGTCCTGGGGCTGCTCGGGTCTCGACCACGGCCGAAGGCGGTTGGGCGATGAAACTTGACTCCTTCGGCACGAGTTTGGTGGTGCAAGGACCCTAGGCCCGCCGCATTCGTGCACGTACACGTGAGATGGGCTGTGCGCCGTGGCGGGACCCGCGCGGTCGCGAGCTCAGGCCGCTTCCCATCGCCACTTTGCGTCGCTCGACCCTTCCGGTAGAATGAGCCGGCGAGCGACCGATGCCTGACAAGCGTATCCGCGCCATCCTGAAGGGCGCGACCGAGGAGCTGGAGCGGGCCGCGACGACCCAGGACCTCGAGCAGATCCGGGTGAGGTACCTCGGCAAGAGGGGCCTCCTGACGCAGCTCCTCCGCTCGATGCCCACCCTCCCGCCGGCGGAGCGCCCCGTCGTGGGCCGGGAAGCGAACGAGGCGAAGGCACGGATCGAGGCCGAGCTGGCGCGGCGCCGCGCCACGCTCCAGAGCGCCGAGCGACGGGCGCGGCTCGTGGCGGACCGGGTGGACCTGAGCCTGCCGGGGCGCCGCATCGCCCCCGGCTCGCTCCATCCCATTTCGCGCGCCCTGGACGAGATCATCGACGTCTTCGTCGGTCTCGGCTTCAGCGTGGCCGACGGGCCCGAGGTGGAGACGGACTACTACAACTTCGAGGCCCTGAACATCCCGAAGGACCACCCCGCGCGGGACATGCAGGATACCTTCTACATCACCGACGAGGTGCTCCTCCGCACCCACACGTCGCCGGTCCAGGTCCGGGTCATGGAGGCCCAGGCCCCGCCGGTCCGGGTGGTGGTGCCGGGAAAAGTGTACCGCCGGGACGCCGACCTCACGCACAGCCCCATGTTCCACCAGGTTGAGGGGCTGCTGGTGGACGAGGGGGTCACCTTGGCCGATCTGAAGGGGACGCTGACTGCCTT
>CAZDYT010000159.1:0-7958 GCA_964509395.1 uncultured bacterium | reverse complement strand
CCGGCGGCGCCGGCTATCCCTTCAAATGGTACGGCACGCTCGTCACGATCACGCCCTTCCGGAAGAGCAGGGCCCCCTTGATGAGAAGCGCCGTCTGGTTGTGCAGGAGATGCTGCCACCAGCGGGCTGGCACGAACTCCGGAAGGATGACCGTGATGAGCTGATCGGGCGCCTGCTGCCGGAGGTGGTCGAGGTAGTCGAGGAAGGGGCCGACCACCGAGCGAAAGGGCGACCGCAGCACGACCAGCGGCAGCCCGTTCCCCCACTTCCCCCACCGATCTTCGAGGCGCCGCGTGTGATCCGGTTCGATCTCGACGTACAGGGCGCGCGCCGCCGGCGAGAGCGCCCGTGCATACCGGAGGGCCGGCAGGACGCCCCGGTGGACGTCCCCGATCAGGACCAGGACGATCGGCGAGGCAGCCGGCGGCTCGGGCTCCACACCCTCGACCGAGAGCTGCAGGGCCACGTCCTCGTAGTGCCGGTGGATCGCCAGGAAGACACCGATCAGACACGGGATCAGCGTGATCACGATCCAGGCCCCGTGGGTGAACTTGGTTGTCGCGATGACGAGCATCACCACGCCCGTCGCGGCGCCGCCGACTCCCTGCACCCCCACACCGCCGACCCAGCCGCGGCCGCGCCTGCGGAACCAGTAGCGGACCATGCTCGCCTGCTTCAGGGTAAAAGAGAGGAACACCCCCACGGCATAGAGCGGGATCAGGGCATGGGTGCTGCCCTGGAAGACCACGAGCAACAGCACGCTCACCAGCGCCAGGATGATGATCCCGTTCGAGTAGGCAAGCCGATCTCCGCGGTTGGCGAACTGCCGCGGCATGAACCGGTCGCGCGCGAGAAAGAACGACAGGCGGGGGAAGTCGGCAAAGCTCGTATTGGCGGCGAGGATCAGGATCAGGGTGGTGGCACCCTGGACCACGTAGTAGAGAAGAGTCTCGCCGAACACCCGCCGGGCGAGCTGAGAGTTGACGGTCTCGTGCTCGGTGGGCACGACGCCAAAGGCGGTGGCGAGAAACGTGATGCCCAGGAAGAGCACGATCAGGATCAGCCCGAGCATCGCCAGCACCGCCCGGGCATTCCGCGCCTCGGGCACCCGGAACGCGGGGACGCCGTCCGACACGGCCTCGATGCCAGTCAGGGCTGCGCAGCCGGAGGCGAAGGCCCGGAGCGTGAGAAAGAGCGTCAACTCCTCGCCGCCGGGAATCGGCCCGACCTGCGGCGCGCCAGCGCCCCCGGGGCCTTCCCCTCCCCACAGCCACTGGAGACTCCCCCAGCCGACCATCACGAGGTAGGCTCCGATGAAGAGGTAGGTGGGCACGGCGAAGAGGCGTCCCGACTCGCGCACGCCGCGCAGGTTGGCGATCGCGGTCAGCACGACCCCGAGGACGCACAAGCCGACGCGATAGGGATACAGCCGGGGCACCGCCGAGGTGACCGCGGCGATGCCGGCGGCCACGCTGACCGCCACGGTCAGCACGTAGTCGATCAGGAGCGCCGCCCCGGCCACCAGGCTCGGATACCGACCGAGGTTCTCCCGCGTCACGACGTAGGCCCCGCCACCCTGCGGGTAGGCGAGAATCGCCTGGCGGTACGAGGTCACGACGATGGCGATCAGCGCGGCGATCCCCAGCCCGATCGGGACCGAGAGGCGGAGCGCGGCGCTACCCGCCAGGACGAGAATCAAGAGGGTTGCCTCGGTCGCATAGGCCACCGACGACAGGGCGTCCGAGGCGAACACCGCGAGGCCGGTGGCGCGACCCAGGCGCTCGTGCTTGGCGAGGGTCGTGGGGATGGGAGTCCCGACGAGGACCCGCTTCATGGCCTGGACCCACATGGCCCTACCCTAGCCGTCGGTTCTTCGAAGTCAAGGACCTCGCGCGAGGACTCGAGGAGTCGCCCGACTGAAAAGCGGCCCCGGAGGGAGGCAGGCCCGATCGGGTCGCCGGTTAGCGACCAGCCCCGCCCCGGCTCTCGGGCTCCGCCGCGAGCCAGGCACCGAAGGGGCGCCGGGGTCGGCAGCGCCCGCGGAGCAGGCGGAGCCTCCGGCCGAGACTAGAGTCCTTGAAGCGCCAAGCTCGTGGCGAATGAGTCGAGTTTCATCGCCCACCCGCCTCGGGCCGTGGTCGAGACCCGAGCAGCCCCAGGACGCAGGGCGGAGGCGGACCGAGGCGTATGCCGCATACGACCATCTGGTCGCGACGCCTGCGGCCTGCGGCCTCCGGGCCGTCGCTCCCTTGTGGGAGGCGCGCCGACGACCGAGGACGCCCAGAGGCCGGGACGGCCGCGCGGCCGCAGGCCGTGCGCGTCCCGGCCGAGATGATCGATGCGACGGGGACCGGCCACGGCGCTAGAGCTGGCGGCGGGCCATGTCCTCGAACCGCGTGTACTCGGGCTTGAAGACGAGCTGCAGCTTGTCCGTCGGCCCGTTCCGCTGCTTCCCGACGATGACGTCGGTGAGGTTCTTCTCGGCCTCGGTCGGGTTCTCCTTGTAGAGTCCCGGCCGATGGAAAAAGATGATGACGTCCGCGTCCTGCTCGAGTGCGCCGGACTCGCGCAGATCGGAGAGCCGCGGCGACGACTCGACCCGCGCCTCGACCGCCCGCGAGAGCTGCGAGAGGGCCACTACCGGCAGCTCGAGCTCCTTGGCGAGCGCCTTCAGGGAGCGCGAGATCTCCGAGATCTCCTGCTGGCGATTCTCGGCCCGCCACCGCCCCTGCATGAGCTGGAGGTAGTCGATCACGACCAGCTCGAGCCCGTGCTCGGCCCGAATTCGCCGCGCCTTCGCCCGTGCCTCGAGCACCGACAGGTTCGCCGTGTCGTCGATGAAGAGCGGGGCGTCCGCCAGCCGGCCGGCGGCGGTGCCGATGCGCTTCCAGTCGCCCGCCTCGAGATACCCCGTCCGCACGCGGTGCGAGTCCACGCGCGCCTCGGCGCAGAGGAGCCGCTGCACGAGCTGCTCCTTCGACATCTCCAGGCTGAAAATCAGCGCGGGGCGCCCCCCTTCGACCGACACGTGCTGCGCCACGTTGAGCGCGAAGGCGGTCTTCCCCATCGAAGGCCGCCCCGCGATGAGGATGAAGTCCGAACGCTGGAAGCCGGCGGTGAGCCGGTCGAGGTCGGCGAACCCCGTGGGCACCCCGGTGACGTGCTCCTTCCGGCGGTAGAGCGACTCGATGTGCTCGATCGTGCGGGTGAGGATCTCGCGCACGGGGATGGCCGACTTGTGCAGGCGCCGCTCCGAGATCCGGAACACCATCTGCTCGGCGCGGTCGACGAGGGCTTTGACGTCCTCCGTCTCCTCGAACCCGTGCTCCGTGATCTCGCGGGCGACGCGAATCAGCTCGCGGAGCTGGGCCTTGTCACAGATGATCTGGGCGTACGAGACGAACTGCGTGGCGACGGTGGCCTCCTCCATGAGCGTCGCCAGCGCCGCCTGCCCCCCCACCTCGTCGAGCTCGCCCGTCCGCTTGAGCTCCTCGGCCACGGTGAGCACGTCCGCGGGCTCGCTGCGCTCGAACAGGCGGACCATGGCCGCGTAGATCTTCCGGTGCCCGTCCTTGTAGAACTCGTCGGGCGCGAGCAGTTCGATGGCGCGGGGGACGATCGCCGGCTCGAGGAGGATCGCGCCGAGGACGGCCCGCTCCGCCTCGAGGTTGTGGGGCGGGATCTTGCCCGGGAGCTCGAGGATCGTCGACACGGTCAGCTCCCCTCGAGCCTACTCGCGCGTCACGGTCACCGCCAGCGTCGCCGTCACATCATGGTGCAGGCGGATGGAGACGCGGTACTCGCCGAGCATCTTGATGGCCTCCTCGAGCTGCACCCGGCGCTTTTCGACCGGGATCTGATGGCGCTCGAGAAACTCGACGACGTCCTGCGCCGAGACCGACCCGTAGAGCCGGCCGTCCTCCGAGGCCCGCGTGGCGACGGTCAGCGTCAGCCCGGCGATCCGCGCGGCATCGGTCTCGGCCTCCTCCCGGGCTCGGGTCTCGGCACGCTCCCGCTGGCGCTTGAGGTGCTCGAGGTTCTGCAGGTTGGCCGGCGTGGCCGGGAGGGCGAGCTTCTTCGGCAGGAGGAAGTTCCGGGCGTACCCGGTGGCGACCTCCCGCACGTCGCCGCGGTGCCCGAGTTTCGGGACATCCTCCATCAGAATGATCTTCATGCCCCGTGCTCCTGTGCCGGGCGTGTCGTCAAGCCAGGGCGCCTCCGGGCGTCAGGGGGATGTGGCGACCCGCCGGATCCCCCGAAAGTCGACCCAGAGATCCGACAGGCCGAGGCCGGCCGCCCCGATCAGCAAGAGGGGCTGCACGGCGAAGAGCCCGAAGCTGACACCCTGCAACGGGCGGGGGACTTTGGCCTTCTGGAAGAAGTGCCGCAGGACGGCCAGGCCCTGGATGGCGTAGAGCGGCGCCAGCACGATGAGCAGATTGAGGCCCACGCGTTGCGCGGTTTCGTGCTGCGAGACCAGCATCAGGCCGGCGGCAATGACGCCCCAGACGAGGTGATCCGGGACCGACTCGTCGGCGAACGCGCGAAACGCCCGCCCGCGGAGACAGACGCGCGCGCCGACGTAGTTGGTGAGGGACACGACCAGCAGCCCCACCAGAAGGATCCCCGGCCCCGCGATCCGCATGGCGCCCGCCAGAAGCCGTGCGGATTCCGCCACCCGGGTGGGGTCACTCGTCACCCCGAACCACCCCACCAGCCGGTCGAGGTCGGCGACGTGGGCGTCGAGCTGTCGGCCGAGCAGCGAGAGGCCCATGCTGCCGCTGGGCAGATAGGCTCCGAGAAGTAGCAGGAGACCGAGCAGGCTCGCCGCACCGACGATGATGAGGCTCGCCGGCAGCGACAGTCGTCGCGCCAGGACGACGCCCAGCGCGAGGCCGGGCACCGCGTGCCGCATGGCGACGACGACGGCGGCGGTGCCGCCCAGCGCGCCCCCGACGCCCAGCACCGCGATCCCCACCGCCACCGCGGCCGCGATCGGGCCCCCGAGGGTCACGCTCACGGCCACCGGGATGAGGCCCACGAGGGCCGTTGCGCCTCTCAGGCCGACGTGCACCTCCCCCACCTCGATCCCGAGGAGGACGAGGCCCATCCCCGCGCCCAGAAGGACGACCCGGTTCGTCCCCTGGAGGGCGGTCATGCGGTCGTTACTCCGCGGCGAAGGGAATGAGGGCGATCGTCCGGACCCGCTTCAGCGCCGAGGTGAGCTGGCGCTGATGCCGGGCACAGTTGCCCGAGATCCGCCTCGGGATGATCTTGCCTCGTTCCGTGACGAACGTCCGCAGGCGCTTGACGTCCTTGTACTCCACGGCGACGACCTTGTCGACGCAGAACTTACAGACCTTGCGGCGCCCGAACCGACGCCGCTTGACGGGCTTGACCACGTCCTGGCCTCCTCACGGGCCGTCCGGCGTCTTCCCGGGACGCCGGGCCAGCCACTCTCCGCTCAAAACGGAACCTCGTCCGCCTGCCCCGCGGCCTCATCCAAGGGCTCGCCCTCCGCCGCCGCGGCGGCCTTGGGCCGCCCGAGAAACTGGACGCGGTCCGCGACCACCTCGACGACGTTCCGCCGCTGGCCGTCCTTCCCTTCCCACTCCCGGGTCTGCAGGCGGCCCTCGACGAGCACCGGACTCCCCTTGTCGAGATACTGGGCCGACGTCTCCGCCTGCTTCCCCCAGACGACCACCGTGAGGAAATACGTCTCCTCGCGGCGGTCGCCGCCCTGGGTCGTATACGCGCGGTTGACGGCGAGTCGCAGATCGGAGACGGCAGTGCCGCTCGGGGTGTACCGGAGCTCGGGCGGGCGGGTCAGGTTGCCGATGAGAAAGACTTTATTCAGGCTCGCCATCAGCCGACCTCCTCGGCCGTCGGCTCCGGACTGGGGGCCGGCGTGGCCGGCGCCTCGGGCTGGCCCGTGCGGCGCCGCTCGACCACCCGCGTGGTCATGAAGCGGAGGACGGACTCGTTGAGCCTGAGCTGCCGCTCATACTCACGCACGACCGCGGGCTCCGCCTTGACCTGCAAGAGGACGTAGCTTCCCTCCCGCTGCTTCCGGATCTCGAAGGCCAACCGGCGCTTGCCCCAGTGCTCGGTCGAGACGACCTCGCCCCCGAGCGCGACACACGACTCCTGGAGCCGAGCCGTCAGCTGGGCCACCTCCTCCTCAGTCAGGCGCGGATCCACGATCATCAGCACATCGTAGAGGCGCAGACCCCTCACCTCCTCTCCGGCCGGGGCAAGAGCCTCCCCGGCGCTTGGAAGCGCTGCGCGAAGCGTCTTAGCATACCAGCCACGTCCGAGCCAGCGCAAGCCGGAATCGGCCCGGCGCAACAGCAGAACGGCCTCCGCAGTAAGGTACTGCGGAGGCCGTCGCACTCCGAACTCCCGCCCGGCTCCGCCGGGAGGGCCGGCGGCCGGGGCTCCGCCCCCCTCCGGCCAATTCGCTAGAAGTCGCCTCCGTGCGGCATCGGCGGGGCCGCCCTCTTCTCCTCCTCCGGAATGTCGGTGACGAGCGCCTCGGTCGTGAGCAGGAGCGAGGCGATGGACGACGCATTCTGCAGCGCGATGCGCTCGACCTTGGTCGGGTCGATGATCCCCGCCTGGAACATGTCGACGTACTCGCAGCTCTCGGCGTCGAAGCCGTGCGTCGCGTGCGAGGCGGCCTTCACCTTCTCGACCACCACGGAGCCCTCCAGTCCGGCGTTCTCGACGATCTGCCGGATCGGCTCCTCCAGCGCCCGCCGGACGATGGCCGCGCCGGTCGCCTCGTCGCCCGAGAGGCTGAGGCCAGCCAGGATCTTCGCGGCGCGGAGCAGCGCCACGCCGCCGCCCGACACGATGCCCTCCTCGACGGCCGCGCGCGTCGCGTTCAGCGCATCCTCGACCCGCGCCTTCTTCTCCTTCATCTCGGTCTCGGTCGCCGCACCCACCTTGATCACGGCGACGCCGCCCGCCAGCTTGGCGAGCCGCTCCTGGAGCTTCTCCCGGTCGTAGTCCGAGGTGGTCTCCTCGATCTGCGCCCGGATCTGCTTGATGCGGCCCTCGATCTCCTTCGCGCTGCCAGCGCCCTCGACGAGCGTCGTGTTGTCCTTGTCGACGACCACCTTCTTGGCGCGGCCGAGGTCTTCGAGCTTGATGTTCTCCAGCTTGATGCCGAGGTCCTCGGTGATCGCCTTGCCACCGGTCAGGGTGGCGATGTCCTGGAGCATGGCCTTCCGCCGGTCCCCGAAGCCCGGCGCCTTGACCGCGCTGCAGGCCAGCGTCCCCCGGAGCTTGTTCACCACCAGCGTGGCGAGCGCCTCACCCTCGACCTCCTCGGCGATCACCAGCAACGGCTTCCCCGATCGCGCCACCTGCTCGAGCAGCGGCAGCATGTCCTTCATCACGCTGATCTTCTTCTCGTGGATCAGGATGAGGCAGTCCTCGAGGACGGCCTCCATGCGCTCGGGGTCGGTCACGAAGTACGGGGAGAGGTAACCGCGGTCGAACTGCATCCCCTCGACGACCTCGAGGGTGGTCTCCATCGCCTTGGCCTCTTCGACGGTGATGACGCCGTCCTTGCCGACCTTCTCCATGGCCTCGGCGATGAGGCTACCGATGGTCTTGTCGTTGTTCGCGGCGATCGAGGCGACCTGGGCGATCTCCTTCTTGTCCTTGGTGGTCTTGGACATCTTCTTGAGGTCTTCGACCACCTTCTCCACCGCCTGCTCGATGCCGCGCTTGAGCGCCATCGGGTTGGCTCCGGCGGTCACGTTCTTGAGCCCCTCCCGGAAGATCGCCTGGGCCAGTACGGTCGCCGTGGTCGTCCCGTCGCCCGCCACGTCCGAGGTCTTGGAGGCGACCTCCTTGAGCATCTGCGCGCCCATGTTCTCGAACTTGTCCTCGAGCTCGATCTCCTTGGCGACGGTGACGCCGTCCTTGGTGATGCGCGGCGCGCCGAA
>CAZDYT010000158.1:0-7970 GCA_964509395.1 uncultured bacterium | reverse complement strand
TCCGACCCGCCGTGGGAGGGGCTCGCGCTGCAGCAGCGGCTTCGGGCCGTGCTGGGCGATGCCGCTCCGCACCGACTTCCCGCTCACGACCGACCCGTTCAAGTACCGGCTCATGGAGCTGGTCGGGGTGTACGGCGACGCGCTCCGGGAGCGCTGTAACGAGCTCTTCGGCGACGGGATCCTCTCGGCCATCAACTGCGTGGTGAAGCTGGAGAAGAAGGGCGAGCGGGGGGTCCTCACGATCGACGCCAAGTTCCTCCACTACAAGGAATACTAGGGGGTAACGGCGCGCTCCACTGGGGGACCTTCGATCTGGCCGAAGAGCCGATCGAGGAGCCGCCCGGGCGCGTGGAGGCCGCAGCCCGCCGCCGCGGGATCGATCCGGATCGGTTTTTCCTCCTGAAGCACGGCGAGACCCGCCCCTGGTAAGATGGGATCGCCATGGCGGCCCAGGTGCTCGTGGTCGAGGATGAGCCCGACATCCGCGACCTCGTCGTCCTTCACCTCGAGCGAGAGGGATTCCAGGCCCGCACAGCCAGAAACGGCGCCGACGCCCTGAGGCAGGTCAAGAGCGCTCCCCCCGATCTTGTCGTCCTGGACCTGATGTTGCCCGAGCTCGACGGCCTCGAGGTCTGCCGTCGCCTCCGCCAGGATCGGTCCACCGCGTCGATTCCCGTGATCATGCTCACCGCCAAGGGGGACGAGGTGGATCGCGTGGTCGGCCTGGAGCTGGGCGCCGACGATTACATTGCCAAGCCCTTCTCCCCCCGGGAGCTCGTGGCGCGCGTCAGGGCCGTCCTCCGGCGGGCCCGCCCGGCGGAGGGGCCGGCCGTTCACAGCATCGGCGGTCTCCGAGTGGATTTCGGCAAGCGTCAGGTCGCGGTGGGCGGAGCACCCGTGTCGCTCACCCCGAAGGAGTTCGACCTGCTTCGTGCCCTCATCGAGGCCCGGGGCCGCGTCCTCTCCCGCGAAGTGCTGCTGGACCGGGTGTGGGGGTACGCCCGCGCCAGCGAGATCGAATCCCGGACCGTTGACGTCCACGTCCGCCGGCTGCGGCAGAAGCTGGGTGTCGAGGGGCGCCGGATCGTGACGGCCAAGAGTGTCGGCTACCGCTTCGAGGACGCGGACTGATGCTCGGCGGGCTCCGCCTGCTCTTCCGCCGGCGCATCGCGGTCAAGCTCACCCTCACCCTTCTGGGCTTTGTGGCGGTGGTGGAGGTCGTCGCGGGAATCTACCTGACGCGGGCCCTCGAGGAGCGGGCGGTCCAGGCCCTGGAAGCGCGGCTGGTGGCGCTGCTCCGGCTGCTCCAGGACGACGCCCGCGCTCTCCTGGCCATCGCGGCGACGCCCCAAGCGCGTCGCGAGTTCGCCCTCCGGACCGCGCGCCTGACCGAGGCCCGCGTCACCCTCATCATGCCCGACGGTCGCGTCGTGGCTGAATCCGACCGGGCTCTGGGGGATCTGGCCAAAATCGAGAATCACCGGGAACGCCCCGAGGTTCGTACCGCCCTGGCGGGAGGGATCGGGCGCGCCATCAGGCGAAGCGAGACCGTGGCGCACGATCTCCTCTACGTGGCGCTCCCGGTCGTCGACGGCTCCCGCACCGCGGGCATTATCAGGCTGGCCCTGCCGCTGGAGGTGGTGACGGGCGCCTACGCCGCCGTCCGCCAGGCGCTGCTGGCCGGCGGGGTGCTGGCCCTGGGCGTGGCCCTCGCGATGGGCCTCTTGCTGGCCGGCCGGGTGACCCGGCCGGTTGTCGAGATGCAGTCCGCCGCCCGCCAGATGGCCGAGGGAGATCTGACGGTGAGAGCGCCGGTGCGGACGATAGACGAGATCGGCGGCCTGGGCCGCGCGCTCAACGTCATGGCGTCACGGCTCAGGGAGAAGATCCAGGACCTGGAGCGGGCGCAGGCGACGACCAAGGCGATTGTGGACGGCATGGTCGAGGGCGTGCTGGCCGTGGATGCTCGCGATCACATCCTGCTGCTGAACCAGAGCGTCCGGACCATGTTCCGCCTGGGCCCCCGGTTGGGCGAAGGGAAGCCGTTCCTGGAGGTCATCCGGAACGCCGACCTCTTGGATCTGCTGCGCGGCTGTCGGGTGGAGGGGGTGATGGTCTCGCGCGAGCTCGTCGTGACCACGCCCGTCGAGCGGATCCTCGCGATACACGCCCTCCCGCTGCGGCTTGGCGCTGGGGAGACCGGCGTCCTGATGATCCTCCACGACGTCACCGAGCTCCGGCGCCTGGAGCGGGTCAGGACGGAGTTCGTGGCCAACGTTTCACACGAGCTCCGGACCCCGCTGACGGCCATCCGCGGCTACCTGGAGACGCTGCTGGGCGGCTCGCTGGAGGAGCGGGACAACGCCCGGCGCTTCCTGGAGATCGTCTCCCGCCACACTGAGCGCCTCGGCCGGCTCTTGGACGACCTCACCGACCTCTCCAACATCGAGCTCGGGAAGGTGGCCCTCCGAGTGGAGCCGACGGATCTGAACGATGCGCTGGAGCCCGTGCTGGCCATCATGCGGTCGCAGGCCGAAGGGAAGGGTGTCTCGCTCGACGCGGCTCTCCCGACCGATCTCCCGCCAGTCCTCGCCGACCAGGATCGCCTGGAGCAGATCCTTATCAACCTCATGGACAACGCGGTGAAATTCACCCCGCCGGAGGGCCGGGTGATGGTGTCGGCGGCCGTTCGGGACCGCATGGTCGAGGTCTCCGTCGCCGACACCGGGGTCGGCATCCCTTCCACCGACCTGCCGCGGATCACCGAGCGCTTCTACCGGGTGGACAGGACCCGGTCCCGCCAGCTCGGCGGGACCGGACTCGGGCTGGCCATCGTCAAGCATCTGGTCCAGGCCCACGGCGGCGGGCTCGGGATCGAGAGCGAGCTGGGCAAGGGCACCACCGTCCGCTTCACCCTGCCGGTCGCATGAGCATGCCCTCCCGAGAACCTGCTCACCTCCACCTTGCGCTGAATCTGTCGTACATCTCGCAGTAGCTCCCGCCTCTCTCCGACATTCCAGTTCTGCTGCCGGTCGCCACTGCCCCACGGCGCCCTGGTGAAGCTCGCTCCCCACCGTCATTCTGTGGGGGAAGAAATGCAACGCACTTTTAACGAGGGCGTAACCCGCCCGAAACAGTGGGAAGCGATGATCGAGCCGACGAAGATGGCAAGGTAGGAAGCGGCGAGAGTTCACACACGAAGGAACAGAAGAGGAGATCAACACGATGAACATCAGGAACGTTGTCCGGACCGGGCTGGCTGCCATGGCGGGCGCGAGCCTCGGGGTGCTTTTTACCCTCTCGGCGCAGGCTCAGCAGCCGATCATCAAGATCGATGGCTCAAGCACCGTGTTCCCCGTCACGGAGGCCGTGGCGGAGGAATTCCAGAAGTCCAAGAAGGGCGCGGTCCGGGTCACGGTGGGGATCTCGGGGACCGGCGGCGGCTTCAAGAAATTCTGCCGGGGCGAGACCGACATCTCCGATGCCTCCCGGCCCATCCTGGCGGAGGAGATGGAGGCATGCCGGAAACAGGGGGTCCGGTACTTCGAGCTGCCGGTGGCCTATGATGCCCTGACAGTGGCCGTGAACCCCCGCAACGACTGGGTGACCGCTATCACCCTGGCCGACCTGAAGAAGATGTGGGAGCCGGCCGCTCAGGGCAGGGTTACCCGCTGGAACCAGGTCCGGCCGGAGTGGCCGAACCAGCCGCTGAAGCTCTTCGGTGCTGGGGCGGACTCGGGGACGTTCGACTACTTCACGGAGGCCATCGTCGGGAAGGCCAAGGCGAGCCGCGGGGACTTCACGGCGAGCGAGGACGACCACGTGCTGGTCCAGGGGATCGCCGCCGACCGCTACGCGATCGGATACATCCCCTTCGCCTATTTCGAGCCAAACAAGAGCAAGCTGAAAGGGGTGGCGATCGACGCCGGCAAGGGGTCAGTGGCGCCCTCGCTCGAGAACGTGCTGAAGGGGACCTACAACCCCCTCTCGCGGCCCCTCTTCATTTACGTCAACGCCCAGTCGCTCGGAAAGCGGGAGGTGCGGGAGTTCGTCGAGTTCTACCTGAAGCACGGGGCCGCACTGGCGACCCAGGTGAAATACCTGCCGCTTCCCGACGAGGCCTACCGGATGGGACTGGAGCGGTTGGAGAAGAACCAGCTGGGAACGGCGTTCGGGGGGCACCCGGAGGTTGGGCTGCCCGTCCGCGAGATCCTGAAGCGCGCACCCAGGCTGTAGGGAATGAGCGGAGGTCCAAGGACGACGCGACGAGGCCGCGGGGCGCAACGGCTCCGCGAGCGGGCCATCGAGAGCCTGATGTTCCTCGCGGCCGTCTCGTCGGTCGCGGTGACGGGCGGCATCGTCGGCATCCTCGTCTACGAATCCCTCCCGTTCTTCCGACACGTCTCCCTGAAAGAGTTCGTCACCGAGTCGCTCTGGACGCCCCTGTTCGCGGACCCCAAGTTCGGCGTTCTCCCGCTGGTCACGGGGACGCTCGTGACCAGCGCCATCGCCCTGCTCGTCGCGGTCCCCGTCGGGACGGTGACCGCCATCTACCTCAGCGAGTACGCGCCCTCCCGGGTCCGGGAGACGGTCAAGCCCATCCTGGAGCTCCTGACCGCGATCCCTACAGTCGTGTTCGGCTACTTCGCCCTCCTAGTCGTCACGCCGTGGCTCCAGGCGGTTCTCCCCGACCTTCCGGGGTTCAACATGCTGAGCCCCGGGATCGTCATCGGCATCATGATCGTCCCCTACGTCAGCTCGATCAGCGAGGATGCGATGCGGGCCGTGCCCATGCACATCCGCGAAGGGTCCTACGCCGCGGGCGCCACCCGGATGCAGACGGCGCTCCGGGTGGTCGTGCCCTCGGCGCTCTCGGGCATCGCCGCGGCCTACGTGCTGGGGGTCTCGCGCGCCATCGGCGAGACCATGGTGGTCGCCATCGCGGCCGGCCAGCAGCCCCATCTCACATGGAACCCGATGGAGCCGGCGGCCACGATCACCGCGTTCATCGTCCAGGTCAGCCTCGGCGATCTCCCCCACGGCAGCATCGGCTACCAGTCGATCTTCGCGGCCGGGCTGACGCTCCTGCTGATGACGCTCGCGTTCAACGTGGCCGGGCACCTCCTGCGGCGGCGGTTCCGGCAGGCCTACTGAGATGACCGAGATCCGCACGCTCATCGCGCGCCGGAAACGGATGGACGGCCTCTTCATGGCGGCGGGCGTGGCCGCCACGTTTGTCGGGCTGGTGATCCTGGGCACCCTGATCGCGGACCTCGCGGCGAGCGGAGCGGGGCGCCTCACCTGGAGCTTTGTGACGTCCTTCCCCTCCCGCTTCGCCGCCCAGGCTGGCATCTTCTCGGCCTGGGTCGGGACGGCGCTGGTGATGCTCATCACGATGGCCGGCGCCGTGCCGCTCGGCGTGGCGGCGGGGATCTACCTGGAGGAGTATGCCCCACGGAGCTGGCTCACCGACCTGATCGAGATCAACATCGCGAACCTGGCCGGGGTCCCGTCCATCATCTATGGCCTCATGGCCCTGGGCCTGTTCGTCTATCAGCTGCGCCTCGGCTTCAGCATCCTGACCGGAGGGCTGACGCTGGCCCTCCTGGTCCTCCCGATCGTCATCATGGCCACGCGGGAGGCCATCCGGGGGATCCCGGCGAGCATTCGCGAGGCCGCGTACGCGCTGGGGGCGACGAAGTGGCAGATGGTACAGGGCCACGTCCTCCCCTATGCTGCCGGCGGGATCGCGACGGGAGTGATCATCGCCATGTCCCGGGCGATCGGCGAGACCGCTCCGCTCATCACCGTCGGGGCGCTCACGTTCATCGCCTTCCTGCCGCCGGCCCCGTGGCAGGCGCACTTCCCCTTCGTCTCCTTCGAGTGGCTCCAGGCGCCCTTCACGGTGCTGCCGATCCAGCTGTTCAACTGGGTCTCCCGGCCGGACCCCGCGTTCCGGCAGAACGCGGCGGCGGCGGGCATCGTCCTGATCGCGATGACCCTGGCCATGAACGCCCTGGCCATCTGGCTCCGCGCCCGGGCGCGCCGGAGGGTCAAATGGTAGACTCCCGCCCGAAGGCCGAGGTCCGGAACCTGAGCTTCCACTACGGGACCCGGCAGGCCCTCAAGCGTCTCAGCTTCGGGATCGGCGAGAAGTGCGTGACGGCGATCATCGGGCCGTCCGGGTGTGGGAAGACGACGCTCCTGCGCTGCTTCAACCGGATGCACGACCTCTACCCGGGGAACCGGTACGAGGGCGAGATCCTCCTCCACCCCGACGGGGTCAACCTGATCGGACCCGAAGTGGATCCCATCGAGGTCCGGATGCGCATCAGCATGGTCTTCCAGAAGCCCAACCCGTTCCCGAAAGCGATCTACGAGAATGTGGCGTACGGCCTCCGGGTGCGGGGCGTGCGAGAGCGAGGGCTCCTCGACGAGAAGGTCGAGCAGGCCCTGCGGGACGCGGCGCTGTGGGAGGAGGTCAAGGACCAGCTCCATGCGCCAGCCTTTGAGCTTTCGGGTGGCCAGCAGCAGCGCCTGTGCATCGCGCGGGCGCTGGCCACGGACCCGGAGATCCTCCTCTTCGACGAGCCGACCTCTGCCCTGGATCCGATCGCGACGGGGCGCATCGAGGAGCTGATCACGGAGCTCAAAGATCGCGTCACCATCGTGATCGTGACCCACAACATGCAGCAGGCGGCACGGGTATCCAACTTCACCGCTTTCCTGTACCTGGGGGAGCTGGTCGAGTTTGACCGGGCCGAGAAGATCTTCACCAACCCGGCGAACAAAATGACCGAGGAGTACATCACCGGCCGGTTCGGCTAGGGCGGGAGGCGGGCATGCAGCGGCACTTTCACGAAGAGTTGCGGACGTTGAAGCAGACGCTCCTCGCCATGGGGGGGCTGGTGGAGGACCAGATCCACCGGGTGATGCGGGCCCTCATCGAGCGCGACGAGTTGCTCGCCCGGGCGGTCATCGAGGGGGACCGGCAGGTCAACGCCTACGACGTCGAGGTGGACGAAAAGTGCGTGGAGCTGCTGGCACTCCACCAGCCGGCGGCCGGCGACCTCCGGTTCATCACCACGGCCATGAAGATCGTGACCGACCTGGAGCGAATCGGGGACCAGGCGGTGAACATCGCCCAGCGCGCCATCGAGCTGAACCGCGAGCCCCAGCTGAAGCCCTACATCGACCTGCCCCGGATGGCCGAGAACGCGGCGCGGATGGTCAAGGAGAGCCTGGATGCGTTCGTCAACCGGGATACCGCACTGGCGCGTCGCGTGTGCGGGGAGGACGAGGCCGTGGACGCGCTGAAGGAGCAGGTCTTCCGGGAGCTGCTGACCTTCATGATGGAGGATGCGCGGACGATCCCGCGGGCCATCCGGCTCATCCTGATCTCGCGCTTCCTGGAACGGGTCGCCGACCACGCGACGAACATCGCCGAGATGGTGATCTACATGGTCGAGGGGAAGATGGTGAGGCACACGCTGGCGTAATGTATACTGTTTTCGTGGCAAACGAACGGAAGTACCAGCTCCAGTCGGAAGAGGCGAACCGGCAACTCGATGCGCTCCTGGAAGGGCTCCAGGTTCCCCATGAAACCTGGCCGTACTACTCCCAGCTGCTCACGACCGTCCTCAAAATGTTCGAGGACGGGGCTGACGTCGGCGACCTGAAGATCGCTAACTCCGCCCTGAAGGAGCTCCGTTACGCCTTCAAGGTGTTCGGGCCGTACCGGGATGTCCCCAAGGTCACCGTCTTCGGCTCGGCCCGGACTCCCGCGGATCACCCGGCTTCGGTCCAGGCGCGCGACTTGGGGCGCCGGATGGTCGACGCGGGCTGGATGGTCGTGACGGGAGCGGGGAGCGGCGTGATGGGCGGCGCATAGGAACGATTAACGCCACCTCCGGCCACCTCCGCTGGGGCAGCGGGCGTCCGGCCAGGTCCGGCGCCTTCCCCAGCCTCCC